>NZ_JBBMEU010000062.1:0-13504 GCF_040096415.1 Megasphaera intestinihominis | reverse complement strand
CCGTATCGTCGGCAGACTTATCGGCTTTCACTGTCCGGCGGCGCCGCGGTTTGGTCACTGCTTTTTTTTAACACTCCCTGTCAGCTGCAGGTAAATCGTCGCCAGCGGCGGCAAGGTCAGTTCCAGGGACTGGTCCATGCCGTGCATGGGCACATCCTGGGCCTCGAATTCGCCTTCATTGAGGACGTTGGAGCCGCCGAAGGCCGTGGCGTCACTGTTGAAGACTTCGACGTACGTCCCTTTCCGGGGGACGCCGAAGCGGTACGAATGGCGGACAACCGGCGTGAAGTTGCAGACGACGACGGTCATGTCCGTTTCGTCCTTACCCGTACGGTAAAAGGCGATGACGCTGTTGTCGCAGTCGTCGCAGCTGATCCACGAGAAGCCCGACCAGTCGCAGTCTTCTTCCCAGAATTCCGGATGGTCCACATAGTACGTATTCAGGCTGCGCACGTAGTCGTGCATGGCCTTGTGCATGGGATACTTGAGGAGGTGCCAGTCCAGGCTGTCATCGTATTTCCATTCGATGAACTGGCCGAACTCGCTGCCCATGAACAGAAGCTTCTTGCCCGGATGGGACATCCAGTAGCCGTAAAAGGCGCGCAGGCCGGCGAATTTCTGCCAGTAGTCGCCAGGCATCTTGTCCAGGAGGGAATGTTTGCCGTGGACGACTTCATCATGCGACAAGGGCAGGATGAAGTTTTCTGAAAAAGCATAGCATAACGAAAACGTAATCAGGTTGTGATTGTCCTTGCGGAACAGCGGGTCCAGCGACATGTAGCGGAGCATATCGTTCATCCATCCCATGTTCCATTTGTAATTGAATCCCAGTCCGCCGACGTCGACGGGCTTGGTCACGAGAGGCCAGGCCGACGATTCTTCGGCAATCATCAGGGCCTGAGGGTATTCCTTGAAGACGGCCGTATTGAGATGGCGCAGGAAGTCGATGGCTTCCAGGTTTTCCCGGCCGCCGTACTTATTGGGCTGCCAGTCGCCGTCGGCATGGCCGTAATCGAGATAGAGCATGTTGGCGACGGCGTCGATGCGCAGGCCGTCGATGTGGAACTGGCTGATCCAGAACAGGGCACTGGAAATGAGGAAGGACTGGACTTCCGTCCGGCCGTAGTCGAAATTCATCGTGTCCCATTCCTTGTTTTCTGCCAGCATGGGGTTGCCCGATTCATAGCACGGTTCGCCATCGAAATGGCGCAGGCCGTGGGCGTCGCGGCAAAAATGCCCCGGTACCCAGTCGAGGATGACGCCGATGCCGTTGCGGTGGCAGAGGTCGACGAGGTACATGAAGTCTTCCGGGCTGCCATAGCGGCTGGTCGCCGAGAAATACCCCGTCCCCTGGTAGCCCCAGGAACCATCGAAGGGATATTCGCACAGCGGCATGAGCTCGATGTGGGTATAATTCATCTGTTTGACATAATCGACCAGCTGGGGCGCGATATCGCGGTACGACAACATTTCGCCGTCTTCGCCGCGGCGCCACGAGCCGAGATGGACTTCGTAGGTCAGCATGGGCTTACGGTACGAATCGTAAGCACTGCGGCTGTCCATCCATTTCTTGTCGCGCCACGTGTAGTGGAGCTTGGTCAGTTTCGATGCCGTATTGGGACGTACTTCCGACCAGAAGGCATAGGGATCGCTCTTTAAGATGCGTTCGCCTGACGCCGTCGTGATGGCGTACTTGTAGATGTCCCCTTCCTGGAGGCCGGCAATATGCGTAACCCAAATGCCGTTGCCGCAGCTGCTCCGCTCCATGGGATTGGCATCGGCGTCCCAGTGATTGAAATCACCGACGACGCTGACCTGCTGGGCGTGAGGCGCCCAGACGGCAAAGCGCACGCAGGGCTTGCGGCGCAGGACCGTGAAATGGGCCCCGAACAGACGATAACTGGCGTAGTTCGTACCCTGATGATACAAGAAGGTACTGTACTCGTCGATTGCACTGAGTTTCATATCTTATCCTCCTGATTCTTAGTTAGTGTTTGACCGGCTTGATGCGCCAAATGTCATCGGCGTACTGCTGAATCGTCCGGTCGCTGGAGAAGTAGCCGGACTGGGCGATGTTGACGACGCTCGAATGACACCATTTCGTATGGTCGCCGTAGCGTTTGGCGATTTCCTGCTGGGCCTGGCAGTAGGGCTGGAAGTCCTTGAGGACGAAGTATTCGTCGTTCCGGTCGAGGAAGGCCGAGTAGAGCATACCGAAGTGGTCCCCGCCGATAGAGCCGTCGATAGAGCCGTCGACGAGGGCATCCATGAGGCGGCGGATGGCGGCGTCGTCGCTGTACATCTGCCACGACGAGTAGCCGCCGTGGATGTAGTAGTTCATGACTTCGTCAGCCCGCAGCCCGAAGATGACGCAGTTTTCGTCGCCGACCTTGCGGTGGATTTCGACGTTGGCCCCGTCCATGGTCCCCAGGGTGATGGCACCGTTCATCATGAACTTCATGTTGCCCGTGCCCGACGCTTCCTTGCCGGCTGTCGAAATCTGTTCGCTCACGTCAGCAGCCGGGAAGAGGAGCTGGCCTAAGGAAACATTGTAGTTTTCCAGGAACAGGACCTTCATCTGCTTGTTGACCTTACGGTCGGAATTGACCATATGGGCGACGACGTTGATGAGGCGGATCGTTTCCTTGGCTTCGCCGTAGCCGGCAGCGGCTTTGCCGCCAAAGAGGAAGGTCCGCGGCGTGATCTTGAGTTTCGGGTTATCCTTCAAGAGGTAGTACAAGTGCAGGATGTGCAGGATGTTCAAGGTCTGGCGCTTGTACAGGTGGATGCGCTTGATCTGGATGTCGAAGATCGAGTCCGTCCGCACGTCCGTATCGTAGCGGTCGCGGATGTAGCGGGCCAGGATTTCCTTGCGGTCCTTTTTGACCCGCGTCAGCTGTTCCTGGAAGGCCGGGTCGTCGGCAAAGGGCATGAGGTCCTGGAGCTTTGACGGCGTCCGGCGCCAGCTGTCACCGATGGTATCGTCGATGAGCGACGCCAGCTGCGGATTGGCTTCGATGAGCCAGCGGCGATGGGAAATGCCGTTGGTCTTGTTCGAGAAGCGGTGCGGGAAGCACGTGTAGAACTGGTGCAGCGTCGAATCCTTGAGGATCTGCGAATGGATTTCGGCGACGCCGTTGACGCTGTGGCTGCCGAGGACGGCCAGATGAGCCATGTGGACCTGGCCATCCCAGAGGACGGCGACGTCGCGGGCTCTCGATCCATCGCCCGGATAGAGGCTGCGGACTTCTTTGAGCCAGCGGTTGTTGATTTCTTCGACGATGAGGTAAATGCGCGGCAGCAGTTCCTTGAACATGGGGATGGACCATTTTTCCATGGCTTCCGGCAGGATGGTGTGGTTCGTATAGGCCACGGTGCGGACGGTGATGTTCCAGGCCGCATCCCACGATACGCCTTCTTCATCCATGAGGATGCGCATCAGTTCCGGGATGACCAGTGCCGGATGGGTGTCGTTGATGTGGATGGCCACATAGCGGTCGAATTTATAGATGCTTTCGTGATATTTCTTCTTATAATGGCGGACGATGCTCTGGAGGCCGGCCGATACGAAGAAGTATTCCTGCATCAGGCGCAGGCGGCGGCCGTCTTCATGGCTGTCGTCAGGATAGAGGAAACGGGAAATCTGCTGGACACTGTCCTTGTAGCGGAAGGCCCGGCGCCGGTCGCCGATGGACAATTCCTGGTAGAGCTGTTCCCGCGAATATTCCGCCCGCCACAGGCGCAGCGTGTTGACCGTATTGTTATGGTAGCCGATGATAGGCACATCGTACGGTACGGCGCGGACAGACGAATACTTTTCGTGGACACATTCCAGGTTGCCGTCTTCGTCAGGACGCATGTAGGCGTTGCCGCCAAAGCGGACATAGACGGCCTTGTCGACTTTCTTGACTTCCCAGGGATAGCCGTTGACCAGCCAGTTATCGGGCAGTTCGACCTGCTGGTTGTCGACAATGCGCTGGTTGAACAAGCCGTACTGATAGCGGATGCTGTTGCCATGGCCCGGCAGCTGCAGCGCTGCCAGGGAATCGATGAAGCAGGCAGCCAGCCGGCCCAGTCCCCCATTCCCCAGGCCCGGATCGCGTTCGGCCGGGATGACCTTATTCAGGTCCCAGCCCATGTCTTCCAGGCCCTGGCGACAGATGTCGTCCATATCGATGCCCAGGAGATTCGATTCCAGGAGGCGGCCGATGAGGAATTCGATGGAGAAATAATAGACTTGCTTAACCTTCTGTTCGGCATAGATTTCATTCGTGCGGATCCAATCTTCACTTACCAGATCGCGGATCATATAGGCGATGGTCTGATAGACTTCATTCAAGGTCATGTCCCGCAGATCTTTTTCCCACAAGATGTGAGCTTTCTCGGTAAATAACTTTTTGAATTCTTCCTTATCCTGCCATTTTTTCATATTGTCTCTAACCCCTTCATAGTTGCGTTCAGCGGACTGAACGTTTACCAATGCACAACGGGTTGTCGTGGCTGCCGCTCAACACGGCTTCCGGCTGGATGACCGTATTCTTGTCGCATACGACGTAATCGAGCTGGGCGTCATCGCCGACGACCGAGTGCTGCATGATGATGCTGTTGCGAATGACAGCATTTTTTCCGACCTTGACGCGGCGGAAAAGAATCGAATTCTCTACGCGGCCTTCGATGATGCAGCCATTAGCCACGAGAGAATTGGAGACATGCGATTCTTCCATGTATTTGGCCGGCGCTTCGTCCTTGATCTTGGTATAGATGCGGTGATCCATATCCTTGAGGAGCAGTTCATGCCAGATGCGGCTGTCGCGCAGGTCCATGTTGACCTGGAAGTAGGAATTGACGGAATCGATCCGTTTTGCATATCCCTGATAATTATAGCCGAAAATCCGCAGGCGGTCTACATTGCGCTGGAGCACATCGGTAATAAAATGGGTATATCCCCGGGCATAGGCCCGGCGTATGCAATGCTGGAATACATCGCAGTCGATGAGGATTCCCCGCTGGTATAAATTATCGCCAGCTTTGACTTCCGGCTTGGCTTCGATGGCCGTGACCCGGTCCGGGCAGACATCGTCGATGGTCAGGACATAGCCTTCGCGGTCGAAGTCGTATTTCTGCTGCTGATAGATGAGGGTGACGTCGGCGTTGTGATGACGATGGAAGTGGAGGACCTTGTCATAGTCGATGTTCTGGACCATGTCGCAGCCCGACAGCAGGGCGTAGCGCTTACCAGCCCGCTGGACTAAGATGAGGTTCTTATAATAAGCACTGATGTCCCCTTCTACGGGATGTTCGATGTCCGCCCGTTCTTCCGGCAGATAGAACAAGCCGTCGCCCTTGTGGGCCAGACCCCATTCCTTGCCGGACCGGATGTGGTCCAGGACCGACCGGGACTGACTGGAGAGCAGGAGGCCGACGTTTTCGATGCCGGCGTTGACCATATTGGAAAGCGTGAAGTCGATGAGGCGGTATTTGCCGCCGATGGGCAGCGTCGACAGCGGGCGCGTGTCGTTGATTTCCTGCAAGGGATGGTCTTCGCGCATATTGATGAGGCCGATCATATTACTATTCATAACTAGTGTTCCCCTTTCGCTGTAACTTGTTTTGGTTTCAGTTCCCCTTTGCGTCCCAGTACGGCGACAGACCCGTCTTCATTGTGGAGGACGGCGCCGGGATAGATGTGGCAGCGTTCGCCCAGGATGGCCTTGTCGACGACGGCATTTTCTTCGACGACAGAGCCGGGCATGATGACGGAATTGGTGACTTTCGCCCCTTCTTTGATGGTGACACCGTAGAAGATGACTGAATTGCTGACAGTCCCGAAGATTTCCGAGCCTTCAGCGATGAGGGAACTCTTGGCCGAGCCGTTAGGCCCGATGAGGTGCGGCGGTAAACTCTGGTTGCCCGAATAGATGCGCCACTTGCTGTCACGCAGGTCGATAGGCGGTTCGTCGGCGATGAGGTCCATGTTGGCCTGCCACAGGCTGTCGATGGTGCCGACATCCTTCCAGTAGCCTTCAAAGGGATAGGCATACAGCGGGACCTGGTCGGCCAGCATCGCCGGGATGACGTTCTTGCCGAAGTCGTGTTCCAACTTTTCATCCTTGGCATCGGCCTTGAGGTACGATTCCAGGACGTCGCGGTTGAAGATGTAAATGCCCATGGACGCCAGGTTGCTTTCGGGCTTGGCCGGTTTTTCCTGGAACTTGGTGATGCGCATGTTTTCATTGGCGACCATGATGCCGAAGCGGCTGGCTTCATCCCAGGGGACGCGGATCGTGCCGATGGTGACCTTGGCGTGGTGTTTCTTGTGGAAATTGAGCATCTTGTCGTAGTCCATGGAATAGATGTGGTCGCCCGACAGGATGAGGACGTAATCGTCGCCGACCATTTCCACGAAGTTCAAGTTCTGGTAAATAGCATCGGCTGTGCCGCGGTACCAGTTGGAACCGCCGTCGCTCTGATACGGCGGCAGGACGTACGTGCCGCCCTTGGTCGAGTCGAGGTTCCACGAGCTGCCGTTGCCGATGTACCAGTTCAGTTCCAGCGGCTGATACTGGGTCAGGATGCCGACCGTATCGATGCCGGAATTGCGGCAGTTACTCAGTGGGAAGTCGATGATGCGATATTTTCCGCCGAACAAAAGGCCCGGTTTAGCCTGGTCTTTGGTCAGGACGCCCAAACGGCTTCCTTTCCCGCCGGCCAAAATCATGGCCAGGCAATTAGATTTTTTCATAGAAGCTCCTCCTCACTTGACTGGGACCCGGCCGCTTCGCTTATGGTTTCAGTATGTATGATAATGGACATCGTGTCGTCAGACGGCGGGTCTTGGATTCAATAGCGTACCGTATACGCATATAATATACGCTATAAAGTATTTTATGATTATATTATTAATTATACACCAATTCTGTCAAGAATTTAAAGGGCTAACCGCCAAAAAATGATTAGCAGAAACAACTATTTTACACATTACAACAAGGACTGCTATCTTTTAAAATGTAACGTTTTGAACCGGCATGGAATTGCTCTATCGTAGGGGCGCCCACGTGGAAGCCCCTACAAAAAAAGCGCTGCCGTCAGGGGCAGCACTTTTCACTAAATCGTATAACTATAAATTTTGTAAATTTCATACACTACTTTTGTTCAGCTTGCGCTAAGGCTTCCTGGCGGCTCAGGATGCGCACCGGGATGGGCAGCGATTGGAGTACCTCAATCGTCTCGCCTGCCGTGTCCTTCGTCGTCCGTACGAAGCCTATGCCCTTCTTGCCGTCCAGGGCCGTGACCACGCCCAGGTAGTCACAGCCTTCGATGATGCGGTTGATGAAGGTCATTTCCGACGGAAGGGCCTGGAAGTAGACCCAGTCTTCATCAAACATGGCTCTTCACCTGGCGGCGCATCATGGAATATGGTTCCAGCCGTTCCGGTACGGCCAGGCCGACGAGCTGCTGGGCGTGGCGGGCGGCGTCGAGTTCCTGCCCGTCTTCATCGACGATGCGGTCGATGGTATAGCGGACCAGATGGCCCTTGGGCTGGAGGAATTCTACGGTCTGGCCGAGTTTGAAGTGGTTCCGCTGTTCTACCCAGGCCAGGCCCTTTTCTTCATCATAGGACTTGACGAGGCCGATGAAATCATGTGTCTGGGTATTGCTCGACTGGCTATAGACCTGGTCGGCCGCCGTCGGCCGGGAGACGGAGAAGCCCCGCGTGTAGGGCCGATGGGAAATCTTTTCCAATTCGTCGAGCCATTCCTGGCGGACCGTGAAGTGTTCCGGGTCGGCTTCGTAGGCGTCGAAGGCCTGGCGGTAGACCTTGGTCACGGTGGCGACGTAGTGGATGCTCTTCATGCGCCCTTCGATCTTCAGGCTCGTAAAGCCGGCGTCGTAGAGGTCCGGCAGGTACGGCAGGAGACAGAGGTCCTTGGAGTTGAAGATATACGTCCCCCGTTCATCTTCGACGACGGGGAAATACTGGCCTGGCCGCTTCTCTTCGACGACGTTGTACTTGAAGCGGCAGCACTGGACACATTCGCCGCGGTTCGAGTCGCGGTCGCCCTGGGTGAAGTAATTGCTCAGCAGGCAGCGGCCGGAATAGGAAATGCACATGGCGCCGTGGATGAAGCCTTCCAGTTCGATATCGGGGACTTTGGCATGGATTTCCTTGACGTCGCGGAGGCTCACTTCGCGGGCCATGACGACGCGCGATGCGCCGTTATCGCGCCAGAATTTCGTCGATGCCCAGTTGGTCGTGTTGGCCTGGGTCGATATGTGGACAGGCAGGTCAGGCACGAGCTGCCGGGCCAGGGCGAAGATGCCCGGGTCGGCGATGAGGATGGCGTCGACGCCGATATCGCGCAGGTAGACGAGGTATTCCGGCAAGCCCTTGAGGTCGTCGTTATGCGGGAAGATGTTGACCGTCACGTGGACGTGCTTGCCCCGGGCATGGGCATAGTCGACGGCTTCCTTCAGTTCTTCATTGGAAAAGTTGTCGCTGAAAGCCCGCAGGCCGAAGGACTTCCCTCCCAGGTATACGGCATCGGCGCCGTATAAAAAGGCCATCTTCATCTTATCCATACTGCCGGCCGGAGCCAGCAATTCCATTTTTCCCATTCTCTTATCCTTTCCATTGCGAAACGGTCATGCCGTCGCCATTTTCAAAAAATACAGTCTCAAAAAGGGACCGGTCGCCGACGAGGTCCATGAATTCCCGCAAACGGGTCACGGCCGTGCGGTGTTTGTGCGGCAGGGTCCCTTCGATATAAAACATGTCGTGGTAGTCGATATTATCCGCTGCGACGATGGCGCCAGGCAGGAGCTTGGGCAGGAGATATCGCAGCTGGCGCACATACTGCCCTTTCGGCCCGTCGAGGAAGACGAAGTCCCACGGACCGGGAAGCTGTTCCGCCAGCGCCGTCCCATCGCCGTGGATAGCCGTAATGACCTTTTCATAGGGTGAGCGCCGGAAGAACTGGCAGGCCAGGTCATAGCGCTCACGGTCGAGCTCGATGGTCGTGATCGTCCCGCCCGGTGCCAGGAACGGTGCCATCTGCAGGGCCGAATAGCCGATGCAGGTTCCGATTTCCAGGACATGTTTCGGCCGGCACGACGCTGCGATGCCCGTGAACAAGGGCAGCTCGCTGTCGCGCAGGATGGGCAGGTTCCGCTCGCGGGCACAGGCTTTCATATCCTGGAACAATGCCTCCATCATGGCATGTGCTCCTGGACGTTCTTCATGTGCTCCTCATAGGTGGCGGCGAAGTAATTATGGCCGTCCTTATCGGCGACGAAATAGAGGTAGTTCGTCTGTGGTGCCTCGAGGATGGCTTCCATGCAGTCCATGCCGGGATTGCCGATCGGTCCCGGCGGCAAGCCTTCATAGCGGTACGTATTGTACGGCGAATCGTACTGCGTCTCGTTGATGCTGTAGGCTGCCTTGTGGGTCCCCATAGCATAGGAAATGCTGGCATCGGACTGGAGTTTCATGTGGATCTTCAGGCGGTTCTCGAAGACCGACGCGATGAGGGGCCGGTCCTTTTCGTATTTCGCTTCCTTTTCGATGAGCGAGGCCAAGGTGACGAACTGGTAGATCGACAGGTTCTGCTTGGCAATGCCCGCTTTCATGGCATCCGTCAAGTGGGCGTCGAAGTTCTTGAGCATCATGGCCACGACGTCGTCGGCCGTCGCGTCATAAGGGATGAAATACGTGTCCGGGAAGAGGAAGCCTTCTGTCGGGAAGGTCACTTTGCGATTGCCCTTCATATACGGCAGGAGCTGGTCCGATGACGAGGCAGCCTTGAGGAAATCGGCTTCGCTGATGCGCCCGTTGGCGGCGACGGCCTTGGCGATTTCACGGACCGTATAGCCTTCGGGGACGACCAGGCGGTCCGCTTCCGACTTGCCGCTGGTTAGTTTTTCCAGCAGCGTATGGAGGCTCATGCGCGAATCGAAGGTATACTCGCCGGCATGGATGTCACCGGCCTGTCCCGTGACGGTCGCTACGGCGCGGAACCACAAGGGGCTGGCAATATAGCCTTCATCGGTCAGGACATCGCCGACTTCCGAAGCCGTCATGTCGCTGCGGACGTGGACGTAGCCGCTCTTATAGGGCAGGAGGAAATTGGGGCCGAAATAGCCGTAAGCCACGGCGGCGATGCCGAGACAGACCAGCCCGGCTGCGGCGGCAGCGATACGGCGGCCCTTCTTTCCAAGCGGAACGCGGCGTTTCTCATGAAGTTGTGTCGTTGTATGATTCTGTTGTTCCATGGGGTATCCTATTTCTGTGCAGCCCAAGTACGGCTCTGCTGGGCTTTTTCTTCACTGTGATTGATGGCCTGGGCCTGTTTTTCCTGTTCGTAACGGGCCTGGGCAGCGGCCTTGGCGGCCTGGAGCTGGGCCTGGACGGCCGGGTCGGCCTGCGTGACCGTCCCGTCGGCATTGACGGTCTGGGCCGCATCGAGCTGGGCCTGGGCGGCCGAGACTTCATTGGCCAGGTTCTGGAGTTCGCGGTCATTCATATTGTGGCGCACGTCGGCTTCCAGGGGGACAGACGGCGTCGGCTTGACATCGACATAGACTTCGAACAGGCGCTGCCACGGCAGGGTGACATCGACGGTCTTGGGGTCGATGCCGAGATACGTCGACGCATAGCGCTGGAGCTGTTCCTTCGTGCGGCTCTGGAGTTCTTCGTTGAGCGTCGGGTAATACTGAGTGACGACGCCGGCTTCCAGTTTCTGCTGCATACGGTAGATGTAATCGCGGACATTGGCCTGGTACGCCCAGTTGTCGAGATACTGCGTGGTCAGCATGTCGCGGTGGGCATCGGCCGTCATATACTTGGACAAGACGCCCTGGGCGATGCCGTAGCCGACGGAGTTGCTGGCCGTATTCCAGCCGTTGTAGGCAGCCAGGCGGTACATCATCTTATCCTGATAGAGGCCGTAGACCAGGGTGTTGTCGGAGCCGTTGGAAAAGGCCATATCGACGATGCTGACCGGGATGTCGAGGTTGACGGCCTTTTCGATCTGCGTCAGGAAATCCCGCGTCGACTGGAGCATGATCGGGAAGTTTTCAAAGTTCGCCGATTCCGTCGTCGACGTCGTCAGCGGCGTGTTGACAGCCAGCAAGAGGTCCGGCCGTTCGTTGTCGACCATGGTGCCGCCGATGGCTTCGACGTGGGACGCGATGGTCTTGCCAATGGCCTGGCCGTCATAGCGGGGCACGGTCTTTTCGCCGCCGCCCAAGGGATAGATGACGGTGATCTTGGGATGATAATTATTGAAATCGTTGCTGGCCCGCGTGATGAGCAGCAGGCCCAGCTGGTCGGCACCGGGGAAGGAGCCGAAAACCGTCTTGGGGATGCCCGTACCGGCCATTTTCAGGTACTTCGATTCCAGCGACGACTGGGTGCTGACGGAATTATCGTCGTGCCCCAGGCTGTAATAGGTAAAGACGCCTTTGCGGGCATCATCGATGAGGCGGTAATTGATGCTCATGTTCTTGCGGCGCCGGTTATACCAGTCCTGGAGGTATTCCATGGGCACGCGGCGCATGATGGCGAACCAGTCATTGCGTTCCTGCGGATTCAGGCCTTCTTCGTCCATCTTGGCCTGGAGCGATGCCAGCTGATAGATGTCGGAGCCCATGGTCAGGTAATAGTCCGGTTCGACGCCCTTGCCGCCGGCCCAGGGACTGCGCATGACCGTGCTGAAGACATAAATGGGCACGTTCTTGTGCGATTTATGCAGCGCTTCGACCTTTTCCAGGCGCGCTGTCAGCGTTTCCATCGGCAGGTTATGCTTGCGCGAATCGACGAGGCCGCCATAGACCAGGGAATCGATGGACAGGACCATGGCATCGGCCTTGCCGGCATTGGCATTGACCCAGGCCATGAGCTTATCCGGCGAACCGTGGAAGTTCATGCCCGACAGATACTGGGCCGGCGGCGTCAGGACCTGATAGCCCGCCGCTTCGGCCGTACTGACCGTGTATTCATAATCGACAGGCCGGTCATCCTGGGGTACATATAAAATCGTCTTTGCCAGTGCAGCCGGCGAGGCACATAAAAAGAAAGAGGCTACGGCCAGGCTGACTGCTTTCTGTAACAGATTCACGTTATCACTCCTATTATGAAGAAAAAAATTGTACCCTTTATTATATCACGGCCCTGGGAAAATTTGTAGGGGCGCCCTACGCCCTCCGATGGTGGGCCCGGCGAATCCTTGGGATATTGAGGTGCAGTCGGATGGCCACCAGGCGGATGGCGACGGTGACGGAAAAGGCGACGATGGCGCCGACTTCCAAGGGGACCTCAAAGGGGATGACGGCGCCGTACAAGAAGATACTGCCCAGGAGGGACGCCGTCGCGTAGACTTCCTTGCGCAGGACGCCGGGGATACGCCCGGCCAGGACGTCGCGGATGACGCCGCCGCCGACAGCTGTCAGGACGCCGAGGGTGATGTCGAGGATCCAGTAGTCGGGATAATAGAAGCAGCCCAAAAGGGTCCCGGTAACCGTAAAGGAGCCGAGGCCGATGGCGTCGCAGACGAGATACCAGATGGAGAGCTTGCCGACGACGCGGCGCCACATGCGGATATTGAAATAGCGGACGATGATCGTGATGACGGCCATGGAGCCGAGGATGATCCACAAATAGATACTGTTCTTAAAAGCAGCCGGCGGGATATTGCCGATGAGGATGTCGCGGATAATACCGCCGCCGACAGCCGTCGCCGCACTGAGGACGAAGATGCCGAAGAGGTCCATGCGCCGTGAAATGGCTGCGAAGACGCCGGATACGGCAAAGGCCGTCGTCCCTAATAAGTCGAAAATCTGCCACCAAATGGCATCCATAATAGTTTCCCCTTCCCTGTTTTCGTGTTATGATAGACATAAATTTTTTTGCTAAGGAGACTCCATCCACTATGACTAAAGATGAATTTTATATGGGCAAAGCCCTGGCCGAAGCCAAGACGGCCTATGCCGTCGGAGAAATCCCTATCGGCGCCGTCATCGTCTATGAAAAGAAAGTCGTCGCCCGGGCCTATAACCTGCGCGAAAGCCTGCCCTGTGCAACGGCCCACGCCGAACTGCTGGCCATTGAAAAAGCCTGCCGCGCCCTCAATCGCTGGCGCCTGACAGGCTGTACCCTCTACGTGACCGTCGAACCGTGCCCCATGTGTGCCGGCGCCATCGTCAACAGCCGCCTGGACCGCGTCGTCTACGGCTGCGACGACCCGAAAGCCGGTGCCGTGCGCTCCCTCTTCCAGCTCGTCGACAACGACCACCTCAACCACCGGACCGAAGTCACAGCCGGTGTCCGGGCCGAAGAATGTGCGGCCCTGATGAAAGATTTCTTCCGCAAAAGACGGAAAAGGTAGTGGCTCGTGGCTCGCGGCTCCCCTAATAGGGGAGCTGTCAGCGCAAGCTGACTGAGAGGTTTTCAAGGCAACCTCTCCGGCCTTACGGCCACCTCCCCTATTATGGGAGGCATAATCCGCAT
>NZ_JBBMEU010000061.1:0-13775 GCF_040096415.1 Megasphaera intestinihominis | reverse complement strand
TTCAATAAGAAGAAATTTGTAAACGATGTGCTTGCATAAAGTGTAAAGGATGTCCTTGCACAAAATGTAAACGATGTCCTTGCACAAAATGTAAACGATGTTATTCTTGACAACGTGCGAGCCCCTACAGAAAAGGGACTGTCGCACATGCAACAGCCCCTTTTCTCCCACTACAGTACGATGCCCCGCAGGAGCGGTACGATGGTGAACTGATATAATTTCAAAAAGCCGAAGACGCAGATGCCGATGGATGCGCCGACGATGGCCCCGTTGATACGGATCCAGGCCAGGTCTTCGCCGACTTTGCTTTCCAGGAACTGGTTGAACCGCTTCTTGTCGAAGCCCGACAGGACGTCGCGGACGGCGACGGCGATGAGCGAGTGTTCATGTTCCAGGATGACGTTGCAGGCCCGGCGTATCTGTTCATCGAGCCAGTCTTTGATTTCCGGATAGGACCGGCAGTATTCCAGGTAATGGATGAACTGTTCTTCCAATAAATCCTTCAGTTCTTCCTTGCCCTGGTCGCCTTTGGTGAAATAGTCCTTGGCCGAATTCTGGGTCGCCGTCAGCCACTGCTCGATGGGCAGGGAGTCGACGAACTGGTCCTGCCAGTTCTGGACGCCAAAGGCCAGCTGGCCGTTCATGGAATAGAGGAAGAGTTCCAGTTTGCGGCACAGCCATTCGCGCTGTTCCCCTTCGGCATGTTCCCACTGGTCGAGCCATTCGACGATGCCCATCTTGATATCCTTGGCAATCTTACGGGTATCGACAATGCCCAGGACTTTGGTCAGTGTGAGGCTGGACATGGACGAATGCTGCGATTCTTCACGCCACTGGAGGATGAGCTTTTCCAGGAGGCTGTCGAAGTCGTCGCTGTTGACCAGTTCCCGCACGAGGCCGATGGCATCGTTGAACATGTTGCTGTTCGGGTCTTCCAAAAGGGAAATGAGGCGGTCCTGGAAGAAACTGACCAGGGGCTGCTGTTTCAGGTACTTGCGGATGTGCGAGGCTATGGATGCCTGGGTCCCGCCCTTCTGAGCGTAGCGGTAAGCCCGCTGAGCCACTTCGTAGAGGACGCTGCGGAACTTTTCCCGGCCGTTCGGGCCGCGCAGCCAGCCGACGAGCTTATCGATGAAAGAAATCTGATAGAGCTTATCCTGCCACATATTGGGCTGGAGAAGCTTTTCCGAGATGATCTTGGTCATGCTGTCGATGATCTGGTCGCGATGGCGATAGAGCAGTTCCGTGTGATACGGAAAGCCCAACGGCTTTTCAAAGAGCGCCGTAACGGCGAACCAGTCGGCGATACTGCCGATGAGGGCCGATTGGATGACGAAGAACAGCAGTTCTTCCCAGACCGAGACGTCATGCGTATACCACCAGAGGAAAATGGCGATGAAGCAGACGAAAGACAGGCCTAAAATCATATTGGCACGCTGTCTGTATGTCATAAGATAGCCCCTCCCTTCACGGCGTACATGACCAGGTAAATGACGGCACCCAGGATGGCGCCGACGAGCGAACCGTTGACGCGGATCATCTGCAGGTCATACCAGACACTGTTTTCCAGCTGTTCTGCCAGGTAATTGCCGTCGTATTTCAGGATTTCCTGTTCTGCCGTCTTGCCGAACCATACCTGGAGGCGCTTCAATTCGCGGGCCGCAAAGGCCAGGGCCTGGCGGTTCATGTGTTCCACCTGGTCTGGGCTCTGGCGCCACGATTCCAGTTTATTGATGACGTAATTAGCTGCGACCTTGCAGACCCGCTTCTGCCGTTCCGGGTCCTGGACGTAGCGCTGCCAGGCTTCTTTCGTGTCCGGCCGCGTGACCAGGCTGTTGTACATGCGGTTCTTATAGCTGTCGATGCGCTGGCGCCATTCGTCGTTGAATTCGATCTTTTCCGTCTGTTTCCACAAATAGCGCAGGGCCTGCTGGCGCTGTAGGGAATTGTCTTCCTTGGCTTCGGCCAGGAGGTCCAGGCACTTCGTCTGCAAGAGGCCGGCTACGTGGTCCGGCTGGAAGACTTCCATCTTCAAGGCCGCCTTGATGGCCCAGCCGAGGAAGATATTGTGCTTGGCGTACTGGCGCAGGGAGGCTTCGTAGATTTCGCCGACATAGCGCTTCATCGTTTCACTGCGCACGAGGTCTTCCAGGTTGAGGATCATGAAATCGAGGAAATCCTTCCCCGATTCACCGCGCAGGCCGATTTTGATGGCCTTGCTCATGATCGGTGCCAGGTCGACTTTCTCGATGACCTGGCCGCCGATGCCGGCAAAGGCCTTGACGACGGTCTTCATGTCGATGGTGTACAAGAAGGTATTGAGGATCTGACCGAAGACGCGTTCTGCCGACTGGAACCCCTTTTCCGTATGGAGATAATCCAGCGTCGCGCCCAGGATGGGATGATGTTTGAGGATGTTGTACATATTGGAAACGGTCAGGATTTCATATTCGATCATATGCCGGGCCATTTCGGCAATGCGTTCCTTGCTGTTCGGAATGAGGGCCGTCTTAAAGGAGATGCCCAAAGGCCGGCGGAACAGGGCCGTTACGGCATACCAGTCTGCCAGGCCGCCGATGAGGGCCGCCCCGGCCAGATGGGTCAGCAGTCCGCCGACAAAAAAGTCTTGGAAGGGGTATGCCAGAAGCAGGAGGACTGCCGCCGTAATCAGGATATAATTGGCAATCTGGCTGCGTCTGCCCCCGTGTGTATTACTTGCCATGATACCTCCTTACTGCCCGCCGATGATGACGTCGTCGCCATCATGCTGGGGAATCCACAAGGGTACGTCCGGATAAGCCTGTTTAAAAGCTGCCGACGGCGTCCAGGGCGTGCCGAAATAATGCATGGGGATGAGGCATTTCGTGACCGAAACGTCTTTCAGGAAACCCGTGACGCCCCATTCGCGGGCGCCTTCCAGGCGGGCGTCGACAGGGAAAAAGACAATGTCGAAAGTCTGTCCGGCAAGGTGTTTCATTTCCCGGTCGAAGTTGCTCTTGGCTTCGGCATTATTTTCATCCGTATCGCCGAGCCAGTGCCACCAGTTCAAGTCGCCGGCATGGAAAATCTTCAAGCCGTCCGTTTCCACCAGGAACGACCCGCCTTCATCAGTCGACCCATACTGGGTCACCGTCGTATCTCCCAGGGGCAGCGTTTCATACAACTTCATGGCATGGAACCGGTCTGCCGGAATGTCCTTGAGGCGCACATCTTCATTGACGATGTACTGGGCACCGCCGAACTGGCCGATGCTGCGGTTGAAATGGTCTTCGTGCCAATGGCTGACAAAGAACCACAACGGCTTCCTGCCGACCTGGCTGTAAGCCTTGACCGTCCCCGATGGATCCTTGTAGTAATCAAAGACCAGCACCTTGGAATCGGTCTCGACGGCAAAGCCGCTGTGATTCAAAAAGGTAATCTGTACACTCATATAGTAACCCCCTTATCGGTTGTTTAATGGCTATTGCATACTTTTTATTATACCATATATGCGTCGCCCGTGTACATGCCGGGGAGGGTTGTGGCTAGGGGCTGGTGGCTCGTAGTTCGTGGCTCGTGCGAATTTCTCCAATTTTTAGTTGTAGGGGCTCGCACGTGCCTTTTCAGCCCGTCAGGCCATGACTACAAGGAATGGCAGGACGGTTGCTGAAACGGACCACTGTAGAGGGCGAGCCCGCTTGAGGATATATGTGATTCCCCCAGCCAGTTTGCTAGGGAACTCATCCAAAGTTCTAACGGGTCGCCCACGTGGCGACCCCTACAAAGTAAAAAGGCTTGCCGCACATGCGACAAGCCTTTTTTACTTTCCCTCTGCGATCAGCCCTGATGGAATTCTACGCCCATAGCGCCTTTCGGATGTTTCCAGCTCTTTACGCCTTTGCCGCCGGAAATGACGCGGCACGTACCACATTCGAGGCAGCCTTCATGACTGAAGACCAGTTTGCCGTCATCATAGTGATACAGGTTAGCCGGACATGCCATGACTAAGCGTTTGATTTCTGCTTCGTCATGATAATCTTCGTTGATCTGGATATGAGATTCGTGTTCATCGGTCACGAACTTATCGAAACCCAGTTTATCGTCTACACTCATCTTTGCCATCTTACATCGCCTCCCAAGCTTTCTTACCTAAATCGAAGAGATTAGCCAAGCCGCCGTTGTTTGCCAAAACTGTCAGAGCAATCATGGGCAGAGCGACCGGTGCGCCGCCGTCTACTTTGTAGACCATGCCGGCAAATTCGTCGGCCATCTTCGGGAAATCGTTGAAGATAATGTGATCTTCCAAGAGGCCCGGCAGGTTCTGATACTGTTTCATGAGCTTCATGATGAAGCTTTCTTCTAACAAGGTCTTGTAAACCGAGAGGCTTTCAGCCGAGAAGTCGTTGCGGTTCTTCGCTTTGATGACGGTTTCGCCAGCCAGACGGCCCGATTCGATAGCCAGGTCCATGCCGCGGACGGTGTAACCTAGGTTAACGACCATAGCTGCTGCATCGCCAGCGACGAGGACGCCGTCACGGACGAGTTCCGGCATCATCTTGAGGCCGCCTTCGGTAACGAGGTGAGCCGAATATTCTTTCAGTTTCCCGCCTTTGAGGAAGGGAGCGATTGCCGGATGAGCTTTCATGCGTTCAACCATGTCCGGTACGCTGACATCGACGCGGCCGATATCGCTGATGGTCGTAACGATGCCCAGGGACAGGCTGTCTTTGTTGGTGTAAATGAAGCCGCCGCCGAGGTTGCCGCCCGTCGGGTCGCCAGCCATCATCCAGGCTGCGCCGTCATTGCCGGTCAGGCCGAAACGTTCGTTGATGACGTCTTCACCGAGTTCGATGACTTCTTTGACGCCGACTGCAACGTCTTTCTGTTCCAGTTCTTTCTTCATGCCGATCTGCTGTGCCAGCAGGGAGTTGACGCCATCAGCCAGGATGACGACATCAGCATCGAATTCTTCGCCGCCCGTCATGACACCGATGACTTTGCCGTCTTCGACGACCAGTTCATCGACGAGGAAGCCTTCTGTCAGCATGACGCCGGCTTCTTCGGCTTTATCGGCCAACCATTTATCGAATTTAGAACGCAGTACCGAGTAGGACGGATATTTGAGGTTTTCCAGTTTATCCGAACCATACTGGAAGCTCAGTGCGCCGCCTTCTGTCATGAGCGACAGGCGTTCCTGCGTAATCTTACGTTCAATCGGAGCTTCTGCTGCGAAATTCGGAATCAGTTTTTCCAAGCTGTGTCCATAGAGACGGCCGCCGCTGGAGTTCTTGGAACCGCAGAATTTACCGCGCTCCACCATCATAACATCCAAACCAGCTCTGGCCATTGTCAAGGCTGCAGCAGAACCAGCTAAACCGCCGCCAACCACGATGGCATCAAATTTTTCTTCACTACTCATGTTCTTACCCTCCTTAACCATACGGTTTGCTATCTTAATTTCCGTTCGTATCTATCGTAACGTAATGTAAGTCCTTTTCATAATCCTTCATTCGACCGCAGGCTTCTTCCCCTTGTGGAGCACGCAGGCCCCAAATAAGCGGCTTTTCATCTGCCTGTCAATCAATCCGGCTTGTCCAAACAAGTCCAGGAGCTCCTTCTTCCTGAGAAAATCCTGCGTCGACTGCCACAGCCAGGTGTATTCCTGCCGATGGCGGAAGCCGCCGCCCAGGAAGGGCATGACATACCGGAAGTACACCGAATAAAAGGGCCGGATGACCAGAGAATCGGGGACAAAGGAGTCGAGACAATATACCCAGCCGCCGGGAACGACGACGCGGGTCATTTCCTGCAGGACGCGCAGGTAGTCCGAGGTGTTGCGAAGCCCGAAGGAGATACAGGCTGCCGAAAAGGTATTATCCTCAAAAGGCAGGTTCATGGCATCACCTTCCTGCCAGGTAACGTTAGCAAGCGGCGCGCCTTTTTTGCGGGCTACGTCGAGCATCGCCGGCGAAAAATCGAGGCCAGTGACCTTGAGATCCGGCCGGTGCGCTGCCAGGGAAATAGCGATGTCCCCAGTGCCACTGCACACATCCAGGACACGGCTGCCCTTGGCTGCCTGCTCACAGACAGCTTCGATGAGGCAGTCTTTCCAACGGCTTTCCATGCCGAGACTGATGCGCCCGTTGGCGCGGTCATAAGTCTGGGAAATCTGCTGGAATACATGATATACCTTCTCCCGTTTTGAGAGTTCAGCCAAAAGTACCACCTCCGAAGAGGACCATCGCGAGTGCTAACAGATAGGCACCGTTGCCAAAGAGATTGGCGGCGATGATACCTTTCATCTGTTTCACCCGCCCCTGCGGTTCCAGAGGCGACTGAAGCAGATTGACAAAGGTATGTCGGGCAAACACGATAAAGAAAGCCGGGCTGATGAGGCCCCACCAACCGATATACCATACGGGCAGGAGGCAGATGAGTGCCATCCAGATCCATACGGCAGCCCGGTACAGGCGGACGGCCTGAGTCCTTCCCAAAAGTGCCGGTAAGGTCCGGCGCTTGGCCTGCCTGTCCTTTTCAATATCACTCGTATTATTGGTCATCATGATGAGACCGATACTGATGATGAAGGGCAGCGCTGCAGGCAAAACGGAAAAATCGAAGGTACTGCTGACGGCGGCGACGATTCCCATGGGGATGAGGCCGCCCATGACAAAGCCCGAAACGAACTCGCCAATCGGCAGATAGGATATCGGCAGGATACCACCGGAATAGGTCCATACGGCGATGGCTCCGATGACGCCGATGATCAGCGGCGCCGGTCCGGCTGTGACCAGTGCCGGCAAGGCCAGGAGACCGGCTGCAACTAAGTAGCCAAGTCCCAAAGCCAATGCCTGTCCAGGCTTGATGTTTTCATAAACCAGGACGGCGTCGCTCACCTCGACGTTGTCGTCGGCAGTGTCCGTGCCTTTTACAAAATCAAAATAATCATTCAGCGTATTGACGGCGGACTGCATGAAGACGCAGGCCCAAAAGAGGGTGATGGCCAGCGTCCCCGTAAGGGGGTAGCCCTTCAGGAGGCAATACAGTTCACCGAATACGGCGGGATATACAGAAGCCAGCCAGGTGTGCGGTGCAGCCAGGCGAACGGCCAGCTTAGGTGTTAAGCAATGTTGCTGTTCCATTCACACGGCCCCCAGCTTACGTACGATCTTGCCGAGCTGCAGGGAAATATCACTTGACGGCAGGGCTTCGAGGATGTCCTCAGCCCGTTTCTGGTAGGTGTGGATCTGGTTCCACGCGCCTTCCAGGCCGCCCAGGGCTGCGACGATTTCTTCCATGCGGCAGATATCCGCATGAGTCAGCGTCCCTTCGGCGCTCCTTTCCATATAGGGGTAGAGGAGCCGGCGGCCGCCGGGCTGTTCCCGTGCCAGGAGGACCGGCAGGGTATAGATCCCTTCGCGGAAATCCTGGTGGGCTTTCTTACCAATCATCGAACTATCGGGTACGAAGTCGAGGAGGTCGTCGCGCATCTGGAACATATAGCCCAGACATTCGCCGAAGGACTCGAGCATCCGCGATACCCGTTCGTCACAACCGCTTTCCATGGCACCGATGCGGCAGCAGGCGCGGAACAAGGCGACGGTCTTGCCGTGGATGTTCTGCAGATATTGGTCAATAGTGACGTCCTCTTTATAGCGGCACATGGCCTGGCCGATTTCGCCGGCACACATTTCCTCTACAGCCTGGGCGATGACCATACCTGCCCGGTTCAATCCCTCGCGCATCAAATAGAAGGTGATGCGGCTCATCAGGAAATCGCCGGCATAGACGGCTGCGTTCTTCCCGTACTTGCTCTGCACCGACGGCTTGCCGCGCCGGACCGGTGCATCGTCGACAATATCGTCATGGATCAGTGAGGCCAGATGGGTCATTTCCACTACGGCCGCCAGTTTATACAACCGCTCCCGCACATCGTCGCGGTCTGTTCCGAACGAGCCGGCCATCAGTACCAGGCGGGGACGGATCATCTTCCCCTGCGAAGAGGCTGCATCGTCGAGGACAGCGCCAGTGGCTGTACCTTCAAAGGGATGCTGCGTATATAGTTTTATATACTCTTTCACTCTGCGGACCTGGTCATCGCTGATACCGGCAAACAATTTGGGCATAAACTTCCGGGCGCTGGTTTCTAAGAGTGTCTGTTTTATCATCATGCTCTATTTACCTTTCCGGCCAACGTTATTGCCTATTTTTTTTCGCGTTTTTCAACGACGATCTGTGCTGTGTGTTTAACCTGAATGTTGTTCAAGCCGCGAGCATCGAGGCCGCCACGGATCTGGAGCAAGCAGCCCGGGCAGTCGACAGCGACGACATCTGCGCCAGAAGCGACGATGTTGTTGATCTTTTCTTCGAGGATCGGAGCCGACATTTCAGGGAATTTAACGGAGTAAGAACCACCGAAGCCGCAGCATTTATCGCAATCGTGCATTTCGATGAGTTCGACGCCCTTGGTAGCTTTCAAGAGTTCACGCTGTTCCTTGGTGACGCCGAGGTAACGGTTCAAGTGGCAGGAGTCGTGATAGGTGACCTTCATCGGTACGCCATCGCCGGTATCCGGCAAGCCGCCGAGCATGGAAACGAGTTTGCAGAAGTCGAAGGTCTTGCTGCGGAGTGCTTCCGCTTTCTTGAGCATTTCCGGATCGTCCTTGAAGAAGTCGACATAATCGCGGAGGGCATGCGTACAAGTCGGGCAAGCCGATACGATGTAATCGTATTTTTCAGCTTCCATAGCGTTCAAGTTCATTTCAGCAGCTTTCTTGGCGTTTTCAACATCGCCCATATAGGTAGCCGGAGCACCGCAGCAAGCCTGGCCAAGCGGCATTTCTACGATATAGCCAGCCATGTTGAGGGCTTTGACGACGTCCGTTGCGATGTCGACATAGACGAAGTCGAGGAGACAGCCCGTGAAGATAGCGATCTTGCCCTTCGGATTGGGAACATCCTGTTTGATTGTCGGCAGGATATCGCGGAACGGCTGCGGAGCAACGCTCGGCAGACTGCGGCCTGCTGTCAGACCGGACAAGAACATCGGCAGATGACGGATCATCGGCTGACCTTTGGTAATCATGCCCTGAGCAACGGAAGCGATGCGCAGCATAGAGTGGAAGAGGTGACGGTCAGCAACCGTATCGAGACAGAATTTATGGACCGGATTGAGGCCATCTTCCTGAGCGAATTTCGTACGTAATTTCAGGATCATGCCGGCAATATCGAGTTTGCCGCCGCAGACTGTGTTACACGTACCGCACTGGAGACAGATGTTTTGGATATCTTTACCGCGTTCACGGCTGTTGAGGAAGCTCGTGAGCAGCGTGCCGATACCGCCGGTATAAATGGAGCCGCCATATACGTGGCCGCCGACGAGGCGGAAGGCCGGACATACATTCAGGCAGGCAGCGCAGCGGATGCAGCAGAAGATATCTTTGTAATCTTCACTGGCCATGATCTTACGGCGTTCCGGCGTATCGAGGATGATCATGTGGAAGTTCTTGTCTTCCTTCGTATCGTTTTCCGGATCCGTAACGACTTTCGTAGCGCCCGTGTAGAAGGAAAGGTATGCCGTGATGTTCTGGGCTGTACCGTTACGAGGCAGTACTTTGAAGATGTAGCGGATATCACTCATCTTAGCGACGAATTTTTCAATACCAAAGATATATAAGTGCGTTTTCGGAAGGGTTGCGACCATACGGCCGTTGCCTTCATTCGTCATGGTAATGACTGTCCCCGTTTCAGCGACAGCGACGTTGGCACCGGAAACCCCCATTTCAGCGCTGAGGAATTTCGGACGCATGACGCGGCGGGACGTCTTGACTTCTTTCGTGATGACCGGTTCTTCCGGCTGTTTCGTATACGATTCAAAGAGGTCGGCAACGTCTTCTTTAGAATAATGAATAGCCGGCATAACCATGTGGGACGGCGTATCACCAGCGATGGAGTTGATGAATTCGCCCAAGTCCGTTTCCTGAGCCGTAATGCCTGCTTTTTCATAGTTCTGGTTGAAGTGCATTTCTTCCGATGCCATGGATTTCGACTTAACGCAAAGTTTGACGTTGTTGTCTTTTGCCAGTTTCAAAGCATAGTCCATAGCTTCTTCCGGAGAATGAGCGACGAATACGTGAGCCCCGTTGGCTTCCGCATTCTTGATGAATTCGGCCATGACTTCGTCCAGATGGTCACGAGCATAGGATTTTACTTCATGGACTTTCTCACGAAGCGCTTCAAAGTCATATCCTTTGTAAACTCTTGCACGGTTGCCAGGATAAGCTGTCGTAAAGTTCTTCAACGCCTTCTGCAGCGGCGCATTATCCATGGCGCGCTCGATTTCTTGCTTCAGTAATTCGTTAGACATGTGCTGTTCCCTCCCTTACGCATCTTCTACGACGATGACCGAATACTGACGCGGGCCATGAACCCCTACAGTACCGACACATTCGATATCAGCTGTCCGGCTCGGGCCGGTGATGATACCGGCGAATTTCGGGAACGGTTTCGTTTCGGCCATGATGTCGATCATGTCATCGAAAGTATCGACGATCTTAGAAAGTTTGACGATGCCGACATAGACGTCCGATACCGTTTCAACGATACGACAGTCGATGTCGTCCTTCATCTGGACAATGGAGCCCAAGTTGGCGATGCCGTAATCGGCTTCGGTAACGCCGCCTTTGTCGTCCGGGGCATTCTTGCGGAAGTGATCCGTATCCACTTTGATGCCTGCGGCTTTCAATGCGTCTACAGCGCCGATTTCTTTCAGGAGCGGCGTTTCAACGAGGGCAACTTCATGTGTGTCCTTGTCCTGGAAAATTTTGGTGAGAGTTGCAGCAACGTCTGCTTTTTTGGCGATGTAACTTTCGCCGTTGACGCTGGTCAACCCTTTCTGGAATGTTTCATACAATTCTGTCTTTTCCATTTTCACACCTCTTTACTTATAAATCACAACTACAACGAATACTATGAAGTAAAGTATTTAACATAAGTATACCATTTCATGCGCAAAGTGCAATAAGTATAGAAAAATGGGTAATACAAAACGAGAAACCTTGAATGGTCATCTATGCGTTTTTGTTATTAGCTCATTCATTACTAATATGGTGTTCTTTTAACACTCCATGCTTTTTATCAATAAGCCTTTCAGAAAAATGGCTTATTTACGCTATATACTTCGTTTAACCACGCTAAAGGATATGTTTTTGTAATGATATTTTTAGATTTTTTAAATTACTTTATCTCATATTAAGCTCATTTTGCTTTACAGTATACGATTGATTGTAGAGAATACAATTCATATCTACTAAACATGGATATTGTATGCAGACAAATTTAATCAAAAATAATGAGTCTTTATGAAAACATCGTTCATCGCAGGCCGTTCGTCGTAGGTCGAAAAAAACAAAAGCCCTGGTTACGACGAACGATGAACGAAAAACGGCAAATCCCTTATATGGATATATAAAGAACGTGATTCTATCGGCCTTTTTGAATAAGACACCAATTTTGTCATCTTTTTACAATTTTTCTATTGACAAACGTCCTGTGAAGGGGTATCATGTGTTCAACACGAAAACAAAAATGCAATGACCAAAACAAGTACACACAGGATAACGGCACAGAGAGTAAGGGCCACCGGCTGAAAGCCCCTATCGAAGTTGAATGTGATGGAATGCCTTTGGGAGCAGGATGATTGAACGTGAGTAGGTCATCCCGGTTGCCGCCGTTACGGGTATTGAGTGGCAGTCGAAAGACTGCAATCAGAGTGGAACCACGGACCACCGTCTCTGTATGACGGCAGGTCTTTTTTTATTTACTTTTTTACGACACAGGAGGGCGCTACGCCATGTTCAAATCACTTCGCAACGACATTCGCGTCATCAAGGACCGCGATCCAGCCGCCAAGAACACGCTGGAAGTCTTGCTCTGCTATTCCGGCCTTCATGCCATCTGGGCCCATCGCCTGGCCCACTTCTTCTATAAGCATCAGTGGTTCGTCACGGCCCGCCTCATTTCCACGATTTCCCGCTTCTTCACGGGCATCGAGATCCATCCCGGCGCCCAAATCGGCGAAGGCCTGTTCATCGACCATGGCATGGGCATCGTCATCGGAGAAACGACGGTCATCGGCAACAACGTGTCCCTCTATCAGGGTGTCACCCTCGGCGGGACGGGTAAGGAAAAGGGCAAACGCCATCCGACCATCGGCGACTACGTCGTCGTCGCCTGCGGCGCCAAGGTCCTCGGGTCCTTCACCGTCGGCGAAAGCTCAAAAATCGGCGCCGGTTCCGTCGTCCTCAAAGAAGTGCCGCCGTACTCGACAGTCGTCGGCATCCCGGGCCGCGTCGTCGTCCAGAAAGGCAAGCGCCTCAAGGCCAGCCACAGCGAACGCGACGTCGACCTCAACCACAACCGCCTGCCCGACCCCATCGAAGATCAGATCATCGCCCTGCAGCATCAGGTAGCCCTCTTGCAGCACCGCGTCGAAATGATGGACCACCAGCAAGATGAACGCTGCGTTGGCAAAATGCGGCCATTGAAATAATAAACTTCGTTGTCACCCTGTATGGAAATGAAAAATCCCTCTACAGGTGTACATAAAATCTATACCCATTTGGTATACCTTACTATATTTTCAATATATTTTGCATTCATCGGGGGATGAATCATAGGAAAAGGAGAGATTCTCATGAGCAAAATCTACACATCCATGTTACAGTTGATCGGCAACACACCATTATTGAAACCGGAACGTTACAACAACGCCGCTGGCGTAGCTGCTAACCTTTTGGTCAAACTCGACGCTTTCAACCCGGCCGGCTCCGCCAAAGACCGCATCGCCAAAGCCATGATCGAAGACGCTGAAAAGAAAGGCATCCTCAAAAAAGGCTCGGTCATCATCGAACCGACCAGTGGCAATACGGGTATCGGCCTGGCTGCCGTAGCTGCTGCCAAAGGCTACCGCGCCATCTTCACCATGCCGGAAACCATGTCTATCGAACGCCGCAACCTCATTTCCGCTTATGGCGCTGAAATCGTCCTCACACCGGGCAAGACCGGCATGAAAGGCGCTGTCGACAAAGCCAACGAATTGGCCAAAGAAATCCCCGATTCCTTCATCCCCGGCCAGTTCACCAACCCGGTCAATCCGGAAATCCATCGCCTGACGACGGGCCCGGAAATCTATGAAGATACAGACGGCGCTGTCGACATCTTCTTAGCTGGTGTCGGCACAGGCGGCACGCTCTCCGGCGTCGGCCAGTACCTCAAAGAAAAGAAACCGTCCGTCCAGATCATCGCTATCGAACCGAAAGATTCGCCGCTCCTCTCCGAAGGCCATGCAGGCCCGCACAAACTCCAGGGCATCGGCGCAAACTTCGTTCCGGAAACATTGGATACCAAGATCTACGACGAAGTCTTCACGGTTACGACAGAACAGGCTTATGAAACGGCTCAGAAATTCACCGAATCCGAAGGCCTCCTCATCGGTATCTCCGGCGGTGCAGCTCTCTATGCCGCTTCGGAAGTCGCAAAACGTCCGGAAAACGCCGGCAAGACCATCGTAGCCTTCCTGCCGGATAACGGCGACCGTTACCTCACGACGCCGGGCTTCATCCAGCAGAAAACGAAATAAATAGACCATCCTCCAACCAATACATGAGAAAAGAGGCTGTCGCACATGCGACAGCCTCTTTTAAGTGGTTAGTGGCTAGTGGTTAGTGGTTAGCTGCGTAGGGGCCGTCCCAGAGCCTTTCCAGCCCATCGGGTGCCGACCAACGGAAGGCGCAAGA
>NZ_JBBMEU010000060.1:0-13795 GCF_040096415.1 Megasphaera intestinihominis | reverse complement strand
CATCATTTTCTGTTCCCTTGTCGGGTAGAGCCTGTAACGGTATGCCTTATTCACTATCATCACCTGCCTTGACTTTCCAAATCCTTTCACTCTTACTACTGATTATACTGCAAATCAACTTGTGAAGCCATTGTTTTTCTGATGGCATCAAGCCCTCAGAAAAACCTGCAATTCATCTCACCGCCTAAAGAGGCGGGAGACTTCTTGCAGAATCAGGTTAAAAGGAGATTAAAATTCAAAAAAATTTTACAATAAAAAAAGGGTATCCCATGAAAATTTTTAATTCATGAGATGCCCTTCATTCATATTCGATTATAAATCAGAGAAATCAAGGGTAGCGAAGAGGTCGTCCAGTGTTTCAGCCCGGCGGATCTGGGTGACGCTGCCATCAGCATGGAGCAGGAGTTCAGCCGAACGGAGCTTGCCGTTGTAGTTGAAGCCCATGGAATGGCCGTGTGCGCCTGTGTCGTGGATGACCAGGATGTCGCCGTCGTCGATTTCCGGCAGGCTGCGGTCGATGGCGAATTTATCGCAGTTTTCGCAGAGCGAACCGGCGACGTCATAGACGTGGTCTTTCGGTGCATTTTCCTTGCCCATGACCGTGATGTGATGGTACGAACCGTACATGCCCGGACGCATGAGGTTGGCCATGCAGGCATCGACGCCGATGTATTCCTTCCAGATGTGCTTGTGATGGATAGCCGTCGTGACCAGGTAGCCGTAAGGGCCGGTGATGGCACGGCCACATTCAAAGGAGATGCGGCATTTGCCGAGGCCAGCCGGTTCCATGATTTCTTCAAAGTGTTTCTTGATGCCCGCACTGAGTTCGTCATAGTCGATGAACGATTCTTCCGGACGGTAAGGAAGGCCGATGCCGCCGCCGAAGTCGAGGAATTCGATATTGATACCCAGCATGTTCTGTACTTCGACAGCCAGTTCAAACATCATCTTGGCCGTGTTGATCAGGCCGTTGACGTGGAGTTCGTTGGAGACGACCATGGTGTGCAGGCCGAAGTGTTTGACGCCTTTATCCTTGAGGATGCGGAAGGCGTCGATGACCTGTTCGCGGGTCATGCCGTATTTGGCTTCTTCCGGCGTACCGATGATGTCGTTGCCGCCTTTGAGGAGCGGGCCCGGATTGTAGCGGGCGCAGATCCATTCCGGCAGGGGACCGCGTTCTTCCATGAATTCGATCATGGAAATATCGTCGAGGTTGACCAGGGCGCCCAGTTCCATGGCCCGCTTGAATTCAGCATAGGGCGTGTCATTGGACGAGAAGACGATGTCATGGCCTTTGATGCCGACTTTGTCGCACAGTTCCAGTTCTGCCAGGGAACTGCAGTCTGCACCGACGCCTTCTTTCTGCAAGAGGCGCATGATGTACGGGTTCGGCGTAGCCTTGACGGCAAAATATTCTTTGAAGTCATAAGCCCAGTCAAAGGCTTTAATCAATTTACGGACATTATCGACGATGGCTTTTTCGTCGTAGATATGGAACGGTGTCGGGTGTTCGGCAATGATAGAACGGATTTGTTCTTCGTTAAAGGGGACAGTTTTTTTGTTCATCCTATTTCAGCTCCAGTTTCTTGTAATTGAATTCATTGTTTCTCTACATGGGTTATTATATAATACAAGTAGACAATTTGTGAAATAGATTATTTTAATTTATTTCATTCGATAATCAAATTAAATCAAATTATCTGAAGGAGGTCCGGCCATGGACACAACGACACTCCGGACGTTCATCGCCCTGGCACAAATCAAGAACTTCACCAAAACGGCACAACAGCTCTTCGTCGCACAATCGACGGTCACCAACCGCATCCGCGACCTGGAAATGGAACTGGGCGTGCCCTTATTCATCCGCAGCCACAAGCAAGTCGACCTGACGCCGTCGGGCCAGAAATTCCTGGACTATGCCCAGCGCTTCGTCTCGTTGGAACTGGCAGCTCTGCAGGACATCCAGTCGTCACCGACGTATGCCCAGAAAATCAGCATCGGCACGACTAACACTATTTACGAATGTCACCTCCAGCGCCGCATCCGCAGCTTCCTCAAAGAGAAGAAGGACCTGTCCCTGCACGTCACCATCGGCCATACGACGGCCATGATGCACCAGCTCCAGGACGGGACGCTGGACGCGATCTTTTCCTTCAGCGCCATGTTCCGCGATGGCTATATCTGCCGCCCCTACCGGACAGACTCGCTGGTCCTGGTCTGCCAAGCAGCCAATACGGAATATGCCAACGGCATTTCCAAGGACGACCTGCAGAAAATCGACTACCTCTTCTGCAATTTCGCCCTCCAGGGCGTGGGCCTCTACATCCAGGACCTGTTCCCACGCCATCACCGCTTCCCCCTGGAAATCGACAACAGCACCAAGCTGCCCCAGTACGTGGCCGACGGCATCGGCTATACCTTCCTGCCCAAGAGCCTCATCGAAGAGGACCTGGCCGAAAAGCGCCTGCGGGCCATTCCCCTCCTCGATTTCGAGCCGCCCAAAGTCGACAGCTACTACATCACGCGCAGCCCGTCGACGATTCCGGCCGACCTGGAAGAAGAATTACTGGCCGACTGCTCATACGGACTGCAGGGCGATGATCATGGCCGACATGACGACGATGGACAAGAGGATATAAAATGAGCTGATGCAGGCAGCCACTTCGATTTTAAGCTTCATCTTGGCCGTGTAGTAGCAGGCCATGCCAGCAACGGGTGCAAAGACCAGGACCATGATGACTTTCTTGATGGCCATGGGATAATCGAGGGCAAAATAGACGAAGGCCGCTATAACGACGGATGCCAGCAGGCGCAGGCCCACATCGGTATAGATGAGGTGCAGGTATTCCTTTTTCAAGGACAAGCCCAGGGCGACGCCGATCATGAGCATGGACAAGAAAGTATTGGCCGACGCCGGGATCTTGGCCCAGTCGATGACGACCTGGGGCAGGGAGAAACCGGCCAGGGACAAGGTAATCATGGTGATATACGATAAGACCGGAATGGACGAAAAAATCGTCTTGGCCAGGATCATGACGATGCTCTCCCCTTTCTCACCGCGCACACAGCGGGCCAGGCCATAGGCCCCGCCGAGGCACATGAGGGAGTTGCCGGCATCGAAGATGCAGACGATGAGGACGGCGGCGCTGTCGAAGAAGTAGGACACGAAAGGCAGGGCGAAATTGCCGATGTTGTAGCCGTTGATGTTGAGCATGTAAAAGGCTTTTTCGTCCTTCGTCCGGCCGGCGGCATAGCCCATGGCGACCATGACCAGGTTGAAGATGATGGCCAGGAGGCTGATGAGCAGATAGCGCGTGTCGAAATGGATGCCATTGAGGTTGACGACGATGACCGACGGCAGGGTGATGTTGAAGACGATCGTCGAAATGGTATTAAAAGTGCTGCGCCCGAAAAGGCGCAGCTGTTTTAAGGTATAGCCGCAAAAGATAAAGGATACGAGGATGGCAGCTTTGATAATCGTTTCTTCCATGGCCTATGGTTTGACAATGCGGTTGGCCGTGCGCATCATTTCGACGATACGGAACATATTGGTAATGGAGCCGACGGCGACCTTGTCGGTCAGGCCATAGTAGTTGAGGCAGGCACCGCAGGCGTAGATTTCGACGCCCTGGGCTTCGAGGTTCTTCAAATCTTCCAGCGATTCCGAACCTTCCGTGACCAAGGGGACACCGCCGTTGTAGAAGATGACCCGTTTCGGCAGGACATCCTGTTCGGTCAGGGTGTAGATGAAGGTCTTGAGCAGGTTCTTGCCCAGCTGATCGTCGCCGACGCCCATGACGGGTGCATTGATGACGACCGTGTAGTCCGAGCCCGACGTGACCGGTCCTTCGTCTTCACTGACATCGGCCCCTTCCTTGACCAGGCGGACCGTGTAATGCGTATCCGATTCCTGGCTCATCGTATAGGAGCAGTTCATTTCCTGGGATAAATTCTTGAGGTTTTCCGTAGCGATTTCGTTGTCGACAGTGATTTCGACAGCATCGTGATCCTTCAAAGCCTTGTGGGCTTCAATGACCGGGAGCGGGCAGGCTTTGCCCAAAGCATTAATCTTAAACATCGTGATTCCTCCTTGTTTTAGGGATTATTTATAGTTTGTAGTACGGAGTTTGTAGTTTGTAGAAGATGGCTTTAAATAAAAAACCATTCACTAAAAACTACAAACTGCAAACTTAATACTCAAAAAGAGGCTGTCTTAATACGACAGCCCCTTTTACTATTCTTCTGTTTCTGCCGGTTCTGCTTCTACGGCGTGGGGACCGCGTTTATGAGAGGTATGGTTCTTCCATACGACCCACAGGGACGTGTCGACGCAGATGGACGAATAAGCCCCGCTGATGAAGCCGATGAGCATGACCAGGGAGAAGTTCTTCGTCGAATCGCCGCCAAAGAAGTGCAGGGCACCGCAGGCGAAGAGTACTGTCGTCAGGGTATAGATACTGCGATGGATACTCTGGGCGATACTGTCATGGGCCAGTTTTTCATACGAGTCCGTCCGGCGGTGGGTCCGCGTGTTTTCACGGACGCGGTCGAAGATGACGACGGCTTCGTTCATGGAGTAGCCGACGACGGTCAGGATGGCCGCCAGGAAGGACGCATCGATTTCCAGATGAAAGAACGAGAAGAAGCCCAGGACCATGATCAAGTCGTGCAGGATCGACACTAAGGCCGAAATAGCGATCTTATATTCAAAGCGGAAGGAAATGTACGCAGCCAGGGCGATGAAAGCCACAGCCAGGCTGGTGACGGCATTTTTCGTGACTTCCGAGCCGATGACGGCGCCGACCGATTCGGTCCGCTTGATTTCAGCCCCGCCTAAAGCCCCGCTCAGTTTGTCCGAGACGGCCTTGCTTTCGTCACTGGACAGGTTGCGCATGCGCAGCATGACGTCAGTCGACGAATCCTGGTCGGTGACGCCTGTCAGCTGGATGACCGTGTTGCCCAGGTCCATGTCGGCATTGTCGATGACCTGGCGGACTTCAGAAACGGTGACGGCTTTATTGAACTGCATATCGAGGATCGTGCCGCCCGTGTAGTCGATGCCGAAGTTGAAGCCGTTGATGAAGATAGAGATCAAGCTGGCAATGACGAGGACAGACGATAAGGTGAACCACCATACGCGATGTTTGACAATATCAAAACTCATTTCTGTCCCCCCTTTTTCAACATATGTTCAGGCGGTTTGCGGTTCAGGCCGTAGAACCAGGGATTGGTGATGAGGCCTGTATTGATGAACCACGTGAGCAGGGACCGGCTGACAACGATGGCCGTGAACATGCTGACCACAAGGCCCAAGGCCAGGTTGACGGCAAAGCCTTTGACCGTGCCGCTGCCCATGACGATGAGGACGATGGCGGCGATCATGACCGACACGTTGGCATCGAGGATGGTATTGAAGGCCCGGCGGAAACCGGCTTCCATAGACGTCCTCAGGCTCTTGCCGACGAGGACTTCTTCCTTGAACCGTTCAAAGATAAGGATGTTGGCATCGACGGCGAAACCCATGGACAAGATGATACCGGCAATGCCCGGCAGGGTCAGTGTCGCGTCGAGGTATTTCAGGATGCCCAGCAGGATGAGGACGTAGACCAGCAGGGCGATGTTGGCTACGACGCCGGACATACGGTAAATGACGATCAAGAAGATCATGATCAGGATGATGCCGATGGCAAAGGCCTTTTCACTCTTGATCTTGGAGTCGAGGCCCAGGCTCGGGCCGATGGTGCGGACTTCCATGACTTTCAATTTGACAGGCAGGGCACCGGAACGCAGGAGGATAGCCAGGTTCTTGGCGTCTTCCAGAGTCTGGCTGCCCGTGATGACAGCTTTGCCGCCGGTAATCGGTTCGTTGACGACAGGATTGGTGAGCAAGTCGCCGTCGAGGTAGATGCCGATTTTATGGCCTACATTGGACGCTGTCAGATCGGCGAATTTCTTCGCCCCTTCGTCGGTAAATTCAATGGCGACGACATTCTTATGGCCCTGGTCAATCTGTTCCTTGGCAGTCTTCAGATCATTCCCGGTCATACGGGTCGTGCCGCTTTCATCCTTGAACTCCATGACAGCCGTTTTCCCGATTGTCTCGATGGCTTTTTCCGGATTCTTTTCACCGGGCAGCTCGACGATGATACGGCGGGCGCCTTCCTTCTGGACAAGCGGTTCGGTCAGGCCCATTTCATTGATACGGCGTTCGACGATGGTGACGGCACGGCTCAAGGAGTCTTCCGTGACCGGAGCGTCCGGCGTATCTTCGGCTTCCAAGACGATATGCGTACCGCCCTGTAAGTCCAGGCCCTGTTTGATGGAGTTGGCAAGCGGATAAATCAAGGTAACAAAGGCGGCCAGGATGATGATGACTGCCCCGAAAAATTTTATCATGTTACGAGTCCGCAACAATACTCCCCCCTCTGGGTAATCTTCAATAGTTTTTTATGGATGGATAATGAGATGCTGTTTGTCCGTGACGATATCGGTCATGATGACGTCATGGGCTTCGACGGGCACGTCGGGGATGATCTGGACATCCCAGGCCGCAGCAATCGCGGCTGCTCCGCCCTTTCCGGCCAGGAAGCGGTCATAATAGGACGCCCCATGGCCCAGTCGGTGGCCCTTGGCGTCAAAAGCCAGGCCGGGCACGAAAATGACATCGAGCTCATCGGCTTCGATGCGCGGATTGTCCGGCGGTGCCGTCCGGATGCCGTAGGCGCCGCAGACAGCCTGTTCCAGCGTATACAGGCGCCGCCCTTCGATATGCTGTTTATCGACGCAGACAGGGACGTAGACTTCCTTGCCGGCAGCCAGGGCGTCCTTGATCAGGGCATCGAGGCTGACTTCGTCGGGCATATGGAGAAAAGCCATGATACTGCTGGCCTGCCGATACTGCGGCAGGGCGGCCAGACGGGCGCAGACAGCGGCACTGGCCGCTGCCTTTTCTTCCGCCGTCAGCCCGTGGAGGCGGGCATTCATGGCTTTGCGCAGTTCTTTTTTACTGGCCATCTTTGGCTTCGGCTTCCTTCGTTTCACCAACGGCTTCGCTCTTGGCTTCAGCCGGAGCTTCTGCTTTGGTTTCAGCGGCTTTTTCGGCAGCTTTTTCAGCCTTTTCCGCTTTTTTGGCTGCTTTCTTGCCTTCGGCCTTGCCCAGGACCTGGGCTACAGCAGCGCGGGTGACTTTGATTTCGACGCGGTCAGCAATGCGGACGACGAGGTAATCGTCGTGCAGGGAAACGATATTCCCCATGACACCGCCGACGGTGACGATCTTAGCACCGGGCTTCAAGCTTTCCAGCATTTCCTGCCGTTTTTTCTGCTGTTTCTTCTGCGGACGCCATAAGAGAAAGTAGAAAATGACGACCATGAGGATAATGGGCCAAAAAGCATTGAGCTGTTCCATAATATCCATGTCTTACACCTCCGTGAAATAAAAAAATAGTCTATATGCAAGCGCTTACGCGTCTTGATAACGTTTCCAGAAATCCTGGCGGAACTGGCGGAACGTGCCGTCGAAGATGGACTGGCGCATATCCCGCATGAACTGCAGCAGGAAGTACAGGTTGTGGATGCTGACCAGGCGGTATGCCAGGAGTTCCTCGGCCTTGAAGAGATGCCGGATATAGGCGCGCGAATAATTGCGGCACGTATAACACTGACAGCCTTCTTCAATGGGATGGAAGTCGTGGGCATACTTGGCGTTGCGCACGGTCAGGCGGCCCGTATGGGTCATGGCCATGCCGTTGCGGGCAACGCGCGTCGGGAAGACGCAGTCAAACATATCGACGCCGCGGGCGACGCCTTCGAGCAGGCAGTCCGGCGTGCCGACGCCCATGAGATAGCGGGCTTTATCCTTCGGCAGGTACGGTGTCGTATGCTCTAATATATCATACATTATATCCTTAGATTCGCCAACACTCAAGCCGCCAATGCCATAGCCGTCGAAATCCATGTCGACCAGGTCCTGGCAGCTCTGCTTGCGCAGGTCCTTGTACATGCCGCCCTGGACGATGCCGAACAGGCCCTGCGTATCGCTGTGATGGTGGTCCAGGCAGCGCGCAGCCCAGCGGCTGGTCCGTTCCGTCGACATCTGGGTGTATTCATAGTCCGACGGGTAAGGGATACATTCGTCGAAGGCCATGGCGATGTCCGAATCGAGGGCCATCTGGATATCCATGGAAACTTCCGGCGACAGGAATTTCTTCGACCCGTCCAGGTGGGACCGGAAGGTGACGCCTTCTTCGGTGATCTTGCGCATCTGGCCCAGGCTGAAGACCTGGAAGCCGCCGCTGTCGGTCAGGATGGCCTGTTTCCAGTTCATGAATTTATGCAGGCCCCCCGCTTCCTGGACCAGGTCGTGGCCGGGCCGCAGGAACAAGTGGTACGTATTGCTGAGAATGACCTGGGCGCCCATATCGTAGAGTTCTTCCGGCGTCAGCGTCTTGACCGTCGCCTGCGTGCCGACAGGCATGAACATGGGCGTCTTGAAGGTGCCGTGCGGCGTGCGCAGTATCCCGGCGCGGGCGCCGTCACATTCGGCCTGCTGTTCGTAGGTAATGACCATATAGCTTTTCCTCCCTTAGTGAATGAACATGGCGTCGCCGAAACTGAAGAAACGGTATTTTTCCTGGACGGCGATTTCATAGGCTTTCAAGATTTTTTCCCGCGTCGACAAGGCGCTGATGAGCATGAGCAGCGTCGATTCGGGAAGATGGAAATTAGTGACCAGGGCATCGACGATGTGGAAGGTGAAGCCCGGATAGATGAAGATATTCGTCCAGCCCGAACCGGCCTGCAGGGTCCCTGTCGTGCCGGCGCTTTCCAGAGTGCGGATGCTCGTCGTGCCGACGGCGATGACCCGGCGGCCTTCGGCCTTGGCCTTGTTGATCTTGGCCGCCGCTTCGGGCGTGATGCTGTAGAATTCACTGTGCATCTGGTGGTCTTCGATGTTTTCTTCTTCGACCGGCCGGAACGTCCCCAGGCCGACGTGGAGAGTGACGAAGACTTCTTCTACGCCTTTATCGCGGATCTTCTGGAGCAGCTCTTCCGTAAAGTGCAGGCCTGCCGTCGGAGCCGCTGCGCTGCCGCGTTCGTTGGCATAGACCGTCTGGTATTCATTGGGGTCTTCCATCTTTTCGTGGATATACGGCGGGAGCGGCATTTCACCGATCTTGTCGATGATGTCGTCGAAATTGCCCTGGTAGGCGAACTTGATGATACGGCCGCCGAAATCGGTCCTGTCTTCGACGGTCCCCGTCAGGCCTTCGGGAAACTCGATGGTCGTCCCCGGCAGGGCCTTCTTGCCCGGTTTGACCAGGACTTCCCAGCGGTCGTCGCCGACAGGCGTCAAGAGCAGGACTTCGACCTTGCCGCCAGTCGGCACCCGTTTGCCGTGGAGCCGAGCCGGGATGACGCGGGAATCGTTGAAGACCAGGACGTCGCCTGGGTGCAGTTCGTCGACGAGGTCGTAGAAATACTTGTGTTCCACGGCGCCGGTCTGACGGTCATAGAGCATGAGGCGGGCGTGGTCCCGCGGTTCGGCCGGATGCTGGGCAATGAGTTCTTTCGGTAAATCGTAGTAAAAATCTGTCAGTTTCAAAATAATCTTCCTCTTTTTAGCTTAATATAATTTTTCAATCTTCGTCCCCGTATAGTAATGGGTCAGGATGTTGCGGTAATAATCCTTTTCACTGGCATGGCTGCGCGCCATCTGATAGGCGCCGTACTGGCTCATGCCCAGGCCGTGGCCCCAGCCGAAACCGTAAATCGTCACGGGCTGGCCGGCTTTGACCTTGAAATCGGCCTTGCGGGCGACAGCTCCGGAATCGGGATCCGGCGCCGTACCGCGGCCGCTGTAAAAATCGAAGAGCGTACTGCGCAGGCCAAAGATGGACTGGAAGGCCGAACCCTTGACGGTGACGCTGCCCTTCGTCCCCTTGACGACCATGGACTGGACCCGGCCGGAAACGCCGCGGTCGGCCGTCGTCATGGGCCGCTTGGCCAGGGGCGACAACTCGATGGCCTGGATGCGGCCGACGCCCTTGCCGGCAGCACTCAGTTTGGCCGCCATCTGTTCCGGCGTCGTCGTCACAGCCCAGCGATAACCCGGCATCTCATCGCTGGCATCGCTGACACCGCGCAGATACGGGATATGGGAGCCCCAGACATTTTCACTGTTTTCCGTCCAGCCGCCGGCAGTGGAGCAGAAAAAGGCGTCGATAGGCCGGCCCTGATAAGTGATTATCTCCCCTTTTGTCGCATTGACGGCCTTGATGATCGACGGCGATTCGCCATTGATGCCGGCATAGACCTGGCTCGACGTATCGTCGGTAAGGTCGAAGCCGCGCTGGCTGAAGCGGCTCTTATGGGCAATGGCATAGGTCCGGGCGGCGACGGCCTGGGCCTTCAGGGCCTCTTCGCTCCACGACGGCGACATTTCCTTGCCGACGACGCCGTAGAGATACTGTTCCACCGGCAGGACGTTGACGACGGTCAGGCCCCAGCGGCCGGGAGATTTCATCATTTCCAGGGCGCCGCGGTAGGCGTAGCCGTCAGTGATCTTGACGGAGCCGCCGTGGACCAGGGACCGGACCTGGACCGGTACGGTACTGATGTCGCCGTTGACGGTCAGGTTCGTCCCCGACAGGGCAATGGTGACGGGCACGTTGGCCGCCGCTTTCTTCCAGAGCATGTCGCCGCGATAGACGCCCAGCCCCTGCGGCCCGGTGACGGCCACACTGCCCCGGCCTTCGCGGATGCCGATGCGCAGGGTAGCGCTATCGTGGACGGCTTGTTTATGTGTATATCCAGCCGGCGCCTTGGCCGTCTGCCGCACCGCTTTGACGGGCTGGCGGGGATGGCTTTTGGCCTTGGCCTTGGTCGGCGACGCAAAGACACTCGTCGTCACCAGGGCACAGAGGGCCGTGCATAAGGCCAGGCGGGCTATCTTCTTTTTATACATAAAAATCCTCCTCACAGGCGAAAGAAGAGATTGAGGACAATCGTAAGGACTGCACTGATGATGAGGCAGGTCACGATGGGAAAATGGAAGGACGTGTTGCCCTTGGTAAAGGAAATATCGCCAGGCAGATGGCCCAGGAAATTCCCCAGTCCCAGGGAATCACCGGCCATCCATAAAAGGCCGGCGACGATGAAAAAGAGACCCGTAAGGATGAGTAATTTCGCCATAATCGTCCCTCCTATCCTTCTGATGGCGCAGGCAGACCCAGATGGCGGTAGGCGGCGTCGGTGACGACGCGGCCCCGGGGCGTGCGGTTCAAAAAGCCCTGCTGCATCAGGAACGGTTCGTACACGTCTTCGACGGCATCAACGGATTCGCTGATGGCGGCGGCAATGGTGTCGAGGCCGACGGGACCGCCGCCGAATTTATCGATGATGACCTGCAGGACCCGGCGGTCCGTCCGGTCGAGGCCGCACGAATCGACTTCCAGCCGGTTCAGGGCATCATTGGCCAGGGACGCCGTAATCGTCGCGGCTTCGGCGACCTGGGCAAAGTCGCGGACTCGCTTCAGGAGACGGTTGGCAATACGCGGTGTCCCCCGCGAGCGGCGGGCGATTTCCAGGGCGCCGTCGTCATCGATGGCCATGTCGAGGATATCCGCCGTCCGCTTGATGATGAGGACCAGGTCCTCCGGTTTATAGAATTCCAGGCGGCAGATGACGCCGAAGCGGTCGCGCAGAGGCGGTGCCAGGCGGCCGACCTGGGTCGTCGCCCCGACCAGGGTGAACGGCGGCAGGTCGATGCGCACCGACCGGGCACTGGGGCCCTTGCCGATGACGATATCCAGGGCATAGTCTTCCATGGCCGCATAGAGGACTTCTTCGACGCTGTGCGACAGGCGGTGGATTTCGTCGATGAACAACAGGTCCCGTTCCTGAAGATTCGTCAGGAGGGCGGCCAGGTCGCCAGGCCGTTCGATGGCCGGCCCCGACGTGATGCGCAGGTTGACGCCCAGTTCGTTGGCGATGATGCCGGCCATAGTCGTCTTGCCCAGACCCGGCGGGCCGTAGAGGAGGACGTGGTCCAGGGCTTCCTTGCGCAGTTTGGCCGCCTTGATGAAAACTTCCAGATTGTCTTTGACCTTATCCTGACCAATATATTCGCGTAAATAATGAGGACGCAGGCTATACTGCCAGGAATCGCCCGGCAGGTCTGTCGTCTCGATGATGCGATTTTCTTCCATGGCTTACCTCCCACTCCCCAAGGCCTTCAGCGTCTCTTTCAGCAGTTGTTCCACTGTCGTACAGCCGGCCAGGTGCGATTCGGCGACGGGCAGGACTTCCTGTTCGCTGTAGCCGAGACTGGTCAGGGCTGCCAGCGTTTCTGCCAGGATGCCCGACAGGCCCGGCGCGGCCGAACCGCCCAGATCCGCAGCCCCGGCGTCTTCACTGGCGACGGGACCGATCTTATCCTGCAATTCCAGGACGATGCGTTCAGCCGTCTTCTTGCCGATACCGGGCATCTTGGTCAGGCCCTTGATGTCCTTCTGATGGACAGCCAGGCGGAAACTGTCGGCCGTGCCGGCGCTGAGGATGCCCAGGGCCACTTTGGGGCCGACGCCGTTGACGCCGATGAGGAGCATGAACAAATCGTATTCATCCTGCGTGGCAAAGCCATACAAGACGATGGCGTCTTCGCGGACGCTCATATAAGTATAGAGCATGGCTTCCTGGCCGACACAGAGAGTGTCCAGCGTCGAAGCCGGTGCATAGGTCCGGTAGCCGACGCCGTGGACGTCGATGAAACAGGAATTGACGAAGATGTGGCTGATCACGCCTTTCAGATAACCGATCATAACTGCACCTCCCTTTTCAGACTCATAGAATGACTGGAATAAATCGCGTAAATGGCCATGGCCAGGCCGTCGGCCGCATCGTCGGGCTTGATTTTCTGGCGGATGCCGAGAAGGCGCATGGTCATGTCGATGACCTGTTCCTTCGTCGCCCGGCCGTAGCCGGTGACACCCTGCTTGACCTGGAGCGGTGAAAATTCCAGGATAGGGATGCCCGCCTGCTGGGCCGTCAGGAGGATGATGCCCCGCGCCTGGCCGACGGTAATGGCCGTCGTGACGTTGCGGTTAAAAAAGAGCTGCTCGACACCGATGACGTCGGGCTTATATTTCCGATAGAGTTCATTGAGGCCGTCAAAGAGCATGACCAGCCGTTCGGCATCGGTATGGTCCGGCGTCGTCTGGATGGTCCCATAAGTCACCGGTTTCAGACGGCTGCCGTCGGCGTCGATGACACCAAAACCGCAGATAGCCGTCCCCGGATCGATTCCCATTGCCCGCATCTTCACTGCCTCCCTTGTCTTCCATACATACCATAAAATAGAAATAAATAGACTAACGTTCATTATATCATGAAAGAGGCCGTTGCACAAAGATTTTCCCTTGGGCTTCGACCTCTTTTGACTCAATTTTTACACTAAGACGACCTGTTTCCCGTAAAAGGCGATACCGTATTTCAGGACTTTCGTAATGCCCCGGTCCTTGAAATCGGTTTCATAGCCCTTTTCATCAATCTGACGGCGGGTTTTCCATGGTCGTCATCAGATACGACGTCGTCCGTCCAGGGCTCAGGCGGCTCGCCGGTGGGATACGATTTTCAAATACCTGCCAGCACGAGAATCGTATTGAACCTCTCCCGCTTATAGAAGCGGGAGATTCTTGAGAAGACTGCTGTTTAAGTTCCCTCCTGAAATCAGGATAGCCTTATTCTCAAAGGGCTGTCCAAAAGCCCCTTACACAGTCCCTCGAAATCGAAGTTC
>NZ_JBBMEU010000059.1:0-13799 GCF_040096415.1 Megasphaera intestinihominis | reverse complement strand
AATCCATAAAATACCGTGGGGCGCACGGGAATCTACGCCTGTGGAGAGAGTGTAAGCCGCCGCAACTCTTTGGAGTCCGTGGCGCTGTTCTCGTTGAAGCAGGAAGCTCCCGCCTCTATAGGCGGGAGTACGTTCACATAATACTACTATGTATTCGTATATTCAAAATTCCATATTACATCAATTCTTTTGGAGGTTTCCTTGTTTTCTGCTATACTGAACTAATAATGTGTGTTAAGGTAATTTGTGACAGGTGTATAGAGGTGAAATCATGAATCGTAAACCGTATAGTGCCGGGGCTGTTAAATTTGCTTTCTGGTTTCCTGAGTTCCGTAAAGAAATCGCTATGATTTCTAAGGGGCTGAGTTTGGATGAAATCAAGACGGCTTGTCTTGAACACAATGTTTTTAATGCTTCAACGCCGGCCCGGGCCACGATGATATATCAGACAGTGACAGCACGGATTCAGGAACTGGATGCCAGTATTTATCCGTTATTCCAGCAGTCGGATCTAGCAACACAGAAATTGATCAACCTGACGGCTATCATGATGCATGAAAGCCTCTTTTTTGATTTTATGTATGAAGTATTCAAAGAAAAAATTCTCATTGGGACCAATGAGCTGAGTGATAAGGATATACGTATCTTTTTCCGCGACAAACAGCTACAGGACAGCAAAGCCGCAACCTGGACGGATCAGACGTTGCAACGTCTGGGGCGAACCTATAAAAGCTATCTTTTGGGAGCTGGCCTTTCTGACCGGGGCCAGAAGACGCGGAAATTATTCAAACCCATCCTGGATCCGGCTTTTGAAACTTGGCTGGTCCAGCAGCACCTGGAACCGATTATCAAAGCATTGACGGGAGTTTGATCAGCATGGCAGCACAGACAGTATCGCGTGAATATTATAAAAATCGCCGCAGCCTTTCCGAACGGTTTGCCGAGATGGACGAAAAAATCAAGGTGCCTTCCTTCCGACAGTCTACCGGCAAAGCCAATGAGGTCAACTACTGGGTATTCGACTATCCGCCGGAACAGGAACTGGAAGTCCGCAGTCATATTGAATGGCTGAAGAAACACAATCGCAAAGGTTTTGATGATTACGAATTAATTATATATGATTTATACGATATCATCATCGATCGATTAACGGAAAAAGGCTTTATTGAAAAGACCAAGAAGTTGGAAAGCCGAGGCGGTATCCAGCGTGTCGTAACGGCTATACAGCGGATGCTGAGGATTACCGACAAAGATAACTACCTGGTCCACTATATGGAAGAACATACGCCGGAAAACGCCGTTGTCCTGATTACGGGAATTGGCAAATGCTACCCTATTCTGGAAGCGCCGGAAGTGTTCAATAAAGTACTTTACAATTTGCCGCAAAAATTTGCCGCCACGCCGGTCATCCTGTTTTATCCGGGAACCTATACGGAACAAGAGCTGGTGGTTTTTAATGAATTCGTGGAAGATAGCTATTACCGGGCATTCCGCATAGCCCGCTAAAGAGGGATGAATCATGGAAATTAAAGATATGTTTGCCAAACCCATCGACCGTGACCTGCAAGGTGTCATCAAGGTCGGCGACATTGAAAATGAAAATATCCGGCAGGAGCTGGAAGAATACGTCGTGACGAAGGAACTGCAAAAACACTTTGCCGATTTTTTTGCTGCCTACAAGAAAGGAATCAACGGGACGACGCCGAAGATGGGCGTCTGGATTTCCGGCTTCTTTGGCAGTGGTAAATCGCACCTGTTAAAAATCTTTTCTTATCTGCTGGATAATACCAAAGTCGGTGGTAAAAGAGCCATTGACTACTTTATCGATGATCATAAAATCGAAGATCCGATGGTGCTGGCCGATATGAAACTGGCCGCCGAAACGCCGACAGATGTCGTCCTTTTTAATATCGACTCCAAGAGCGACTCCAATGGCAAAAAGGATAAGGACGCCATTGTCAACGTCTTCCTCAAAGTCTTCAACGAAATGCAGGGATTCTGTGGCACGATTCCCTATGTAGCCGACTTGGAACGCAATCTAACGGAAAAAGGCCGCTACGACGAATTCAAACAGAAATTTGCCGCTACCAGTGGTGAAGCGTGGGAAGATGCGCGACATGAATTCGACTTCGTCCAGGACGATATTGTCGATGTCCTGGTTGATATGGGGGTCATGTCGGAAGAATCGGCACGGAACTGGTGTGAGAAAGCCATCCAGCCCTATCGCATCTCCATCGAAGAATTTGCCGGCCGCGTCAAAAAGTATATCGACGAAAAAGGCCATAACCATCATGTCGTGTTCCTCGTCGATGAAGTCGGCCAGTATATCGGTGACGACCGCAATCTCATGCTCAACTTGCAGACCGTGACCGAAGATCTGGGCAGCGCCTGCAATGGCAAAGTCTGGGTCATCGTCACTTCCCAGCAGGACATCGATTCTATTATCAAAGTCAAAGGCAATGATTTCTCCAAAATCCAGGGCCGCTTTGATACCCGCCTGTCCCTGTCTTCCGCTAATGTCGACGCGGTCATCAAAAAACGTATCCTTGAAAAAAATGATACTGCCGCTCAGACATTGCGTCTCCTGTACGGCCAGGAAGAAACGACCATCAAGAACAAGATTGTATTCACCGACTCGGTAGAACGCAAATTGTACACAGGAAAAGACGATTTTGCCGCCGTTTATCCGTTCATCCCGTATCAGTTCAATCTGCTCGGTTCCGTCCTGACCGCCATCCGCACCCACGGCGCTTCTGGCAAGCATCTGTCCGAAGGGGAACGTTCCATGCTGGCCATGTTCAAAGAATCGGCGGTAGCCTATATGCATGAACAGCAGGGCACGATTATCCCGTTCTATGCCTTCTACACGCCGATGGAAAATTTCCTCGACCACAGCCATCGCAGTGTCATCATTAAAGCTTACGAAAATGACTATATTAACCCAGATCACAAGACCGGCGATGTCTTTGCCATTAACGTACTAAAAACACTGTTCCTCATCAAATACGTACAGGATATAACGCCGAATATCGACAATATTACGACACTCATGATGGATAATCTCGAGGAAGACCGGATTACCCTGAAGGGAAACGTCGAAGAGGCTCTGAAAGTCCTGATCCGCCAGATGCTGGTACAGAAAAATGGTGAATCCTATGTATTCTTGACCAACGAAGAACAGGAAATTAACCGGGAAATCGAAAGCGAAGATATCGACAATGCCGATGTCATTCACAAAATATCGGAAATGGTCTTTGAAGATATCTTCACGGACAAAAAATACCGCTATCCTAAATTCAACGGACGCTATACATTCAGCTTTAATCAGACCGTCGATGAATACCCCTATAAAGTAACAAAAGGCAACGATATCGGTATCCATATCCTGACGCCGGCTTCGGACATTACCGATGACGCTATGCTGGCATCTTTATCCATCGCACAGCCAGATGTCCTGATAGCCCTGCCCAATGACCGGGCCTTTATGGATGAAATCCAGACGTACTTGAAAATCGAAAAATTCCTGCGCCGCAATACGACGGCCTCGATGGTGCAGTACGAAAGTATCAAGGAAGGAAAACGGCTGGAAATGCGGGAACGCTATGACAATGCCCGCTTATTCCTGATGGAAAATCTGAAGAACGCCACCATCTACATTAACGGCAGCCCAGCGGATATCAAGGCCAAAGATGTCAATGTCCGCATTCAGGCCGCATTGCATCACCTTGTCGATAAAGTATACAACAAATTATATTATATTGATACACCTTTTGATGAAAGCAGTATACGCGAATTGTTTGACCAAAACGGACAGACTGCGCTCAATCTAGGCCAGACGCGCCAGGCCAACCAACTGGCTCTGGATGACGTACGGGCCTATATCCAGATGAATTCTCAGGCGCACCTGAAAACCTCCCTTAAATCTGTCAAAGACCGTTTCATGAAAGCTCCTTATGGATTTGTCGAAGACGATGTAGAATATCTCGTAGCCCAGCTGTTCCGTCAGGGGGATATTGCTTTTACTGTCAATGGGGCTCCGGTCAGCCTGATGAATAAAACGAAAGATGAAATCATCAGCTATATCACGAAAAAACAATTCGTAGAAAAACTGATGATGGAACAGAAAATTCGCATCTCCAGCAAGGCTAAAAATACGTGTAAAGCCATCATGCGAGCACTGCTGCAAATCACTCCGGCAACAGACGATGAAGACGAACTGATGCAGCATACCCGCAATGGACTCCAGAAATTGCTGTCCCAATTAGAAAAAGTACAAGTATATTATGAAAATAATGATGCCTATCCGGGAAAAGACGTAATCAGACAGGGAATCCAGCTATTGCAGGACATCCTGGCAACACGGTCTACGAAAGAGTTTTATAAAGGAATCGTTGATGCAAAAGACGATTTGCTCGATTTTGCCGAAGACTATGAACCAATCCAGGGGTTTTTCCAGGGTGAACAAAAGCAGATTTTCGATAACGCCCTGAACTCGATGAAGATTTATGATGACAGCAAAAACTATATCGTCAACCGAGAATTGGAAGATACGGTAAAAGGAATCAAGCGGATTCTGCACGAAGATAATCCATACCAGGATATTCCCCGCCTGCCGGAACTGCTGAATACATTTGGGAAGCTTTATAGTGCGGTCCTGGATGAACAGGAAAAACCGGTCTGCGATTCTATCTATAGTTCTCGTCAACGCGTCATGGATGTATTGCGGGAAAAATCCTATCAGGAAGAAAAGAAAGATTCCTATGCCCACCAGTTCGATGATCTGCTGCGAAGAGTGGAACGGTGCAATAACGTATCGACATTGCGCAGCTTTGCTGACCAGGCCGATGCATTGAAAATCCGCCTGCTTGATGAAATGACCGAAAAGGATAATAAACTGGTACAGGAACAGGCCGAAAGGAACAAAAAGAATGCTCCGGGCCAGTTCGGAACGGAAGAAAACACGCCTAAAGTTACGCCGCCTATCAAAAAGACAAAGAACGTAACCATCAAGGCCATGACCGGGACGGCTTCGTGGCGGTTGGAATCGCCTCAGGATGTCGATGCCTATGTCGAAGCTTTGCGGAAGAAATTGCTGAGCGAACTGGATAAAGACACCATCGTCAACGTTGAATTTTAATCAGGAAGGACAGGGATATCATGGATAAAACGGCCATAAAGAAATTTGCCATCTGGGCGAGAAACAAACTTATTGCCGACAGCATATATAGAGCGCGGCTCCTGGGCATCACCGATAAAGGGATACAGGCCCCGTTGCCTCAGTCGACGAAGGATGCCCAATTCTTCGATATCGGCTTAAAAGAACCTTCAGCTATTACTGGGGATGCTATCACTCAGCGGAAAAATCTCGTGGCCGTCATTCAGGAAAACGCGAAAGAAAGTACCTATCCGGAAGCTTTTTCTCATATCATGGAAGAAACTGCCTATACCTGGTTCAATCGTCTCATTGCCATCCGGTTCATGGAAGTCAATGACTACTTGTCTGCCCGTGTCTTGTCTTCGAAGACCCCGGAAAAAATCGAACCGGATCTGGTAACGTCGCCGTTCGATTCGGACTTGACGTTTAGTGAAGATGAATCACGGCAAATCGTAGATTGGAAAATGAATAATCAGACAGACGACCTGTTCCGTATGCTGTTTCTCAAGGAATGTAATGCCCTAAATGAACCCTTGCCCATGTTATTTGAAAAAATTGCTGATTATACGGAACTCTTGCTTACCCTCTCCATTTCTGACCGGGACGGCGTCGTCTGGCATCTCGTCCATGATATCCCTGAAGACGATTTCCGGGACCAGGTGCAGATTATCGGCTGGCTCTATCAGTATTACAATACAGAGCCGAAGGACAAAGTCTTTGCCCGTAAGAGCAGTGAAAAAATAAAGAAAGAAGACATCCCGGCCGCTACCCAGCTGTTTACGCCAGACTGGATCGTCCGCTACATGGTAGAAAATTCCCTGGGACGGTTGTGGATAGAAGGCCATCCCAATGAAGCTCTCAAAGAGCAATGGAAATATTATCTCGACGAAGCAGAACAGGAAGAATCCGTCCAGAAACAGCTGAATCAGATATATGCTGAACATAGTAAGCTCAATCTGGAAGGCCTGACCTGCCTCGATCCCTGCTGTGGCAGCGGCCATATCCTGGCCTATATGTTTGATGTGCTCATGCAAATCTATCGGAGCCGGGGCTATCGTGACCGTGATGCCGCTATCAGTATTGTCGAACATAATCTTTATGGCCTCGATATTGATGAACGGGCTGCCCAGCTGGCTTATTTTGCCGTCATGATGAAAGCCCGCCAGTATGACCAACGTTTCCTGAGCCGGGGCATCCAGCCCCATGTCTATGCCATCGAAGAAAGCAATGGCTTATCTACGTGGAAAGCTTTTTCCGGCAGTGATTTTGGCCAATTGACACTAGACCAAACTTATATTGCTCAGGCTGATGAATTGATTGACCTATTCCATGATGCCAAAGAATATGGCTCCATCCTCAAGGTAGAGCCGACAGATTATGACAATCTCCAGGACTATCTGGAAGAAATCCGGCAAAAGGGTTCGGAAAACATCCTCTTTGCCGCTTGGAGTGCAGAAATGGCCGACAAAATGCCAAAACTCATCCGTCAAGCCAAGCTGTTATCCAGAAAATATGATGTCGTCGTGACTAATCCGCCCTATATGGGCAGTAGCGGTATGAATGCCAAGTTGTCGAAGTATGTCAAGGATAATTATCCTGATAGCAAGAGCGACCTCTTTGCCGTCTTCATTGAACAATGTGGGGCTATGATTAAGCCGAATGGTTATCAGGCCATGATTACCCAGCACGCCTGGATGTTCCTCTCTAGTTATGAAAAGCTGAGGGAAAAGATATTGCAAAAGATGATCGTTAATATGGCTCATCTTGGCCCGCGTGCTTTTGAAGAAATCGGCGGTGAGGTCGTACAAACTACCAGCTTTGTTCTACGAAACGAATTTTCAAACGGATACCAAGGGGAATATTGCCGGCTTATCGAGCCAACGACACAACAGGGCAAAGAAGCAATGTTTTTATCGGCGCAAAATAGGTATGTAAGCCAGCAAGAAAATTTTGCTAAGATTCCTGGTGAACCGGTGGCGTATTGGGTAAGCGATAATTTTTTAAAAACGTTTGATAATCCTTTGCTTAATGAGTATGCTGACTGCAATAATGGATTCACTACAGGAAATAACGAACTATTTTTGAGATTATGGTTTGAAGTGATTATATCTAAAATTAATTTTAAATGTCCTTCTTTATATGATGCTTCTATAAGTCATAAAAAATGGTTTACTTATAATAAAGGTGGACAATATAGAAAATGGTTTGGTAATAATGAATATGTATTAAATTGGGGAAAAAATGGAAGCGAATTAAAAGGGTATGGACACCTAGTCCCAAGAAGTATTAGATATATGTTTAAGGAATCTATATCTTGGAGCAAGGTTTCATCGGGCATTTGTTCTTTTAGATATAAAGAAATAGGAACAATGTTTGATGTAGCGGGACTAAGTATGTTTCCGAAAGAAAATATAAAAATTCTTGGGTATTTACTTGGGTTATGCAATTCAAAGCTTTCCAAATATTTCTTGGAAGTGCTATCACCGACCCTTAATTATGAAACCGGACACATATCTAGAATTCCAATAATTTTTGATAAAATTGTTGAAAAAAAGATTAATAACATTGTCGATGAAAATATCTCCCTTTCAAAATCCGATTGGGATTCCTTTGAAACGTCGTGGGATTTCCAGACTCATCCTTTATTAGCTTCGTCTGCTTTGGATATGGCCGGCCTGATTACAGCAAAACAGCCGACGCTGGCCGAACGGTATGAACAGTTCAAGGCCATTTGCGAGGACCGTTTCGACATTCTCCAAGACAATGAAGAAGAACTGAACCGCATTTTCATCGACATCTATGGTCTACAGAGTGAATTGAACCCAGAAGTTGCTGATTATGATATTACGGTTCATCGAATCTTTGATTCTAAGAAAGACATTCCGCAAAGTATGTATAAAAAGGAAACAGATGAAAAAGGGAAAACTAAAAGTAAAGTGAGCCCGTATGTCCTGACGAAGGAAGACGTCATGAAGTCCCTCTTGTCCTATGCCGTAGGCTGTCTCTTCGGCCGCTATTCTCTGGACACGCCGGGTCTGGCCTATGCTGGCGGTGAATGGGATGCCGGTAAATACCAGACCTTTATTCCTGACAACGACAACGTCGTGCCCATTACTGACGAAGAATACTTTGACGACGACTTGTCGTCCTTCATCTGCGCCTGGCTGAAGAAGGCCTTTGGCCGGGAAAACTTTGAAGCTAACCTGGAATTCCTCACCGATGCCCTGGGGACCCGGGGTACTACTTCCAGAGAAAAGCTCCGCAACTATTTTCTCAAGAACTTCTACAAGGACCATTGCAAGACCTATCAGAAACGGCCGATTTACTGGCTCTTTGACAGCGGCAAGGAAAACGGCTTTAAGGCTCTCGTCTATCTCCATCGCTACGATGAAAACACCATAGGGCGCGTCCGTGCCGATTATCTCCACCGCATGGAACGGATTTACAGCAATGAAGTCAACCGCATGCAGGATGTTATCGACCACAGCCATTCGGCCCATGAAGTATCGGTAGCGGAAAAGCGGCTGGAAAAGATGAAGAAGCAGATCAAGGAATGTCAGGACTATGATGCTAAGCTGGGCCACCTGGCCCTGGACCAGATTCACCTCGACCTGGACGATGGCGTGAGAATCAACTATCGCAAAGTCCAGACCGGCCGGGACGGTAAATTTTACGAAGTATTGGCCGACTCCAAAGCTATCATGGCCAAAGATGCCCTCTGGCACGAATACCTTACGGAATGGCATCATGAACAATAGCGCTATCTTTTGAATATCTTGTGAACTTCGAAATTTATACGCGAGAGAACGCAAAAAAAGCGGATAACTAAGCGGTTCAAAAGGTATTGGCTATCTTTTGATTATCTTTTAATTATCTTTTGAGGAACGAGTGAATTATGGCAGAATTAAATCTCAAGCAAATAGAAGACAGACTTAATGAAGAGTTTCGTACAAGTGGAGACGAAAACCGGAAACTGGTCTTTTGGTATGATGATCGGGCTGAATTTGCCGAAGATGTAGATTCATTGCAACTGGATAACGCAAAAATCCTGCATCTTATGCCGGATAATCAGTTTGCTACCAAACTCTTCCTCGAACGCGAAGACCGGACCACGAATTACCTTATTTATGCCCCATTCTCCAAGCCCGACGTCCATGAGAACCATTTGGAAGATATACTGCTCTACTCGCGGCGATTTTACGCAGACCGGGCTTCTTTGCTCGCTGTCGACCTCGGCATCGGTGAAGAATGGAAGCCGGTCCTGGAGGCGCATATTCGCTTTTTTGCCAACAAGGAGCGGACGAAGAAGTTTTATGATCTGGGTATCAGCCAGTACGATGGAACGACGATTCGCCTAGGTATGATATGTGCTCTGGCAGGCGCCCGGACGTGTTCACTCGAAGAAGCACTGCGCATCGTCCTTGATGAAGAAAGCCAGGAAAACCATCGGATTTTTGACGAATTAGCCCGGTATGATTTGATGGATTCTTTTTGGGATTTGTGCGCCCGCCATTTTGGCCTGGCCTGGGAAAATCCAAGCATAGCCAAGCTGGTACTGGCTCTGTTTGTGACCTGTGCCGCTCATGAAATCATGGAACCCGTACCCAATAGTTGGGAACCTTTCAAAATGCGCAAGACCGGCAATGCCATTGCTTTCTTGGACAGCATGATGAACAGCGTCGTTTATCAGGCTGTTTTTGATAGGCTATCGCTCTTTGCCAGCCAGCAGCTCCATGTCGCAGATTCACTGAAAACGTACCCTCTGGAAAGCTTAATTGCCTGCGGCTGCTTTGCTGATGTCGATACGCTGCTGATCCAGTGGATCGCCGGTCGGCTGGAATCTGAAGACGTGGATGCGCATTTGGGTGATTATCGTATTCTGGCACTCTGTGAATTTCGCAAAAAGACACATTTCGGCCAACAGCGGGAACATATATATGACATGTTTATCTGTGCCATCAGATTGGAAATGTTGACAAGACAGTCATATCCTGATGGTTTCCAGAATATCATCAAAGACTATAAAAATCATTTGTACCAGGTTGATACAGATTATCGCCATTTTTATTATCACTTAGATAGACTTGCTGATGCCAGTGCTTATGAACCGTTGCGTATATTGATTGAAAATATATACACTAATGAATACTTGGGCAAATTATTGCCGGAATGGAATGCGGGAATCATGGAAGATAAGGCTTTGTCGGTGATTCCCCTGCAACGTGATTTCTATGACCATTATGTAGCTAACAGTAAAGACCGGGTCGTAGTCATTATTTCCGATGCGATGCGTTATGAAACAGGGCGGGAACTCTTTGACCGCCTGGGCGATAATCCCCGCAGTGAAGTGAAAATTGAGGCTATGCTCAGCACCTTACCATCATATACACGGCTAGGCATGTCGGCTCTCCTGCCCCATCAGAAGCTGGAATTGTCCCCGGAAGGGAAAGAACTCGTCGACGGGGCATACTGTATCGATATCCAGAGCCGGGAAAAAGCATTACAGGCTCGGCAGCCGCTGGCCCGCTGTGTATCCTTTGATGATTTGAAACACATGAAAACACGGGATATGCGGGATATTTTTACAGGCCAGCAAGTCATTTACGTATATCATGACCAGATTGATGTCCGCGGCGAACATGCCGAGGATGAAGTGTTCCAGGCCTGTGAAGAAGCCGTGAAAGAAATCCTGGATTTCATCGAGAAAGTCCATAACGGGGCTAATACCCATCATTTCATCGTGACGGCAGACCATGGGTTCATTTACAAGCGCAATAAGGTGCAGGAATCGGATAAAATCGGCAACGTTCATCATCATGATATTGTGAAACGGCGTTACATCATCTCGCAGGAAGGAATTCAAGAAGATGGTGTACAGAACCTGAATCTCGGCTATCTGCTGGGGAACGAGGACAACCGCATGGTTTCTTTCCCCATTGGGACAAGTGTCTTCAAAACGCGGGGCAGCGGCGGTCAGAATTATGTACACGGTGGTTCTTCGCCGCAGGAAATGCTGGTCCCGGTCATTGATGTCCATATGGAACGGGGCAAGGCGGATGTGCGGACGGTAAAAATCCGCTTCATCAACACCATCAGTAAGATTACCAATCTCATTACGACGCTGGATTTCATCCAGTCGGAACCGGTCGGGGAGACTGTCAAAGAAGCCACGTATCTGATTGGTTTTGTAGATGCCGAAAGCCAGCCTGTTTCTAATGAAATCACACATGTGGCTGACAGCCGGGAAGAAGACCCGGCCAAGCGGACATTCCGGATCCGCTTTACGTTCAAAAATCAGGAGTATGATGTCAGCCAGTCGTATTTCCTGGTCATCAAAGACGCGGAAACGGGCATAGACGTATTCCGCCATCCGTTCATTATGGATCTTCCCTTTGCTGGAGATTTTGGCTTTGATTTGTGATGAACGCAGAGAGGAAGGATTGATATGGAGACAGCAGGTGGAACCACCAACCGGGAAGAAATCCGCCAGAAATTGAAGACTCATTTCCCAGGGAAAATCGTCCGCAAGGATTTGACGAAAAAAATCAAAGAAGGGGCCAATGTCCCTGTGTACGTCTTGGAATTTCTATTAGGTCAGTATTGCAGCTCTGACGATGAAGAAATCGTCAAAGCGGGAGTGGAAAACGTAAAAAAGATTTTATCTGCCAATTTTGTGCGCCCCGATGAAGCGCAGAAAGTACTCTCAGTCCTGCGTCAGCACGGCAGCCACACCGTCATCGATATGATTACGGTCAGCTTGAATATCAAGCAGGATTATTATGAAGCCTCATTTTCCAATCTGGGCCTGACCGGAATCCCCATTGCTGATGAATACCCGGAAAAATACGACCGCCTTTTGTGCGGCGGTATATGGTGCATCGTACAGCTGAATTATGACGCAGAAGGAACGGAGAACCTGGATATCATTCTGCCCAGTGAAAATAGCCCTCAGTCAAATAACCGGAGACAGAAGAACATCTATCCTATTAGTATCCGCAATCTGACGCCCATCCAGATGCCTCATGTTGACATGGATGAATTAAAGCGCGGCCGTCAGGCTTTTACTAAAGAAGAATGGATAGATGTCATGCTGCGCTCGACCGGTATGGAGCCGGACTCTCTGTCATATCGTGAAAAGTGGCTGCTCCTTACACGTATGATTCCGCTTGTGGAAAATAATTTCAACCTCTGTGAACTGGGGCCGCGCAGTACGGGGAAATCCCATTTATATAAGGAAATTTCTCCCAATAGCATTTTAGTCTCTGGAGGTCAAACTACCGTGGCTAACTTGTTTTACAATATGGCAAGCCATCAGGTCGGTTTGGTGGGCCTGTGGGACTGTGTAGCCTTTGATGAGGTAGCAGGCATCAAATTCAAGGACAAAGACGGCATCCAGATCATGAAAGACTATATGGCATCGGGATCCTTTGCCCGGGGCAAGGAAGAAAAAGCGGCTTCGGCATCGATGGTCTTTGTCGGCAATATCAACCAGTCTGTCGATGTCCTGCTGAAAACGTCGAGCCTGTTCGACCCGTTCCCGCCAGAAATGGGAACGGACACGGCTTTCCTCGACCGTATCCATTGCTACAACCCTGGTTGGGAAATCCCTAAATTCCGGCCTGAACATTTCACCGACGATTACGGATTCATTTCTGATTATCTGGCTGGATTCATGCGAGAACTGCGAAAAGAGCAGTATGGTGACGCCCTGGATGCCTATTTCCGGCTGGGGAAAAATCTGAACCAGCGCGATACTATTGCGGTCCGCAAGATGGTCGGCGGATACATCAAGTTGCTGCACCCGGATGGCCGTTTTAGCAAAGACGAAGTAGAAGAAATATTGCAAATGGCGCTGGAGATGCGCCGCCGCGTCAAAGAACAGCTCAAAAAGCTAGGCGGCATGGAATTCTACGACGTGAATTTTTCCTACATCGACAACGAAACTTTTGAAGAACACTACGTCTCCGTGCCGGAACAAGGCGGCGGCAAACTCATTCCTGAAGGCCTCTGCAATCCCGGGCAGGTCTATACCGTTTCCCATGGGAAAAACAACATGATCGGCGTATTCCGCCTGGAAAGCCAGATGCTGCCGGGCAGCGGGAAATTTGAACGCACCGGCATCGGCAGCGACAGAGAATGCAAAGAAGCCGTCAACACTGCCTATAACTACCTAAAAGCCAATGGCAGGCGTATCAGCGGCAGCATTTCGACGACCGCCAAAGACTATATCATCAACTACCAGGACCTTCAAGGCATCGGTATGACCCATCGCTTAGCGCTCCCGACGCTCATCGCTATTTGCTCCATCGCCCTGAACAAACCCGTCCAAAGCTCCCTCGTCGCCCTTGGTGAAATCAGTATCAGCGGTACACTTATGAAAGTCGACGAACTGGCCAACACCTTGCAAGTATGCCTCGACTCGGGCGCAAAAAAAGTCCTGCTTCCCATTACATCCGCCGCCGATTTGGGAACGGTACCACCTGAATTAATCGGAAGTTTTCAACTGATATTTTATAGTAATCCTGAAGATGCTGTCTTTAAAGCCTTGGGAGTAGAATGATGCTATGTATAATGGGCCTGTGAATTCAGACCAGTACTGAAAATTTTAAGAGTGCATGATATAGTATTAAGTAACGAAAATTGG
>NZ_JBBMEU010000058.1:0-14074 GCF_040096415.1 Megasphaera intestinihominis | reverse complement strand
CAAGGCGGCACGCCCTATGGGCGTCCCCTACAGCATAAAAAAGGCGCTGTCTTCATGCGACAGCGCCTTTTCTGCAGCTTACTGGCCTTTGAGGCGGCTCAGTGTATCCTGGGCAAAGGCCTTGGCCCGGTCCAGGTGCAGGTCTTCCCCCGCTTCCGGCCGATGCATGTACTTGTCCTTGTCCGTCCAGGCGACGTACGTCCCTATGACGCCGCTGTCAGGCTCGAGGAGCTCTACGGCACTGCGCAGGTGCTTGGAGGCCTGATCCGAATAGGGATCGTCGTAGAGCGTGGCAAAGACGGCGACGTGGTCGTTGCCGATTTTCTTCAACGCTTCCTGCCCTTTAGGGTCCGCCTGGTTCTCGTCGATCCAAAAACCGGCAAAGACGCAGTCATACGATGAAAAGTCATCGGGCATGTCGTCGACACTGACGCAGGGCGTCCCCTGCGGAAGGCCTGCGGCGATGGCATGTGCAATTTGTTCAATACGTCCGGTCTGAGAAGAATACACAACAATGGCGTTCATCATAACATCTCCTTTTTATATTTTGATACTAATTATCGTTTTATGTACTACTAGTATAACATAAAAAGGCTGCCATTGTCCAATAGTTAATTTATAATTTTAAGCTGTTTCTTTATAGTTTAAAGTAATACGTTTAAGTAAACCTCTCAGACCGCCTTCGGCGGCCAGCTCCCCTATCAGGGGAGCCTTTCGTTCTGTCGCATGATAACGTAAACGGGCGCCCCACGTGGGCGCCCCTACAACTTAAACTTATTTAGTTTTCTTCGATGACTTTCCCCGGGTTGAGGATCCATTTCGGGTCGACGGCGCGTTTGATGGTCTTCATGAGGTCCAATTCGGCCGGATCCGTATATTCTTCCATGTATTTCAGGCGCTTCAAGCCGATGCCGTGTTCACCGGACAGGCGGCCGCCCAAGCCGTAGACGTATTTATACGCTTTGGTCCGGAATTCCTTCAGCTGTTTTTCCCAGTCTTCGTCGCTCATATCGCATTTGAGGATCTGGAAATGGAGGTTGCCGTCACCGGCGTGGGCCAGGCAGAAGACGCGGAAATCGTAGTTCTTGCTTTCCTTGACCAGGGTCTGGATGCAGTCGGCGATTTTCGTGACCGGAACGACCAAGTCTTCCGACGTGGCGACTTTCGAGAAGACGCGCGTGCTTTCCAGGCAGTTGCGGCGGACTTTCCAGACGCGGTCGTCGGCTTCGACGATGTCCGTAGCCCCACATTCTTCACAGACAGCGGCCAATTTTTCCATTTTATCGTCCAATTCGTCTTCATTGAAGGTTTCGATGGAAATGATATCATAACAGCCATCTTCGTAGTGAGGCAGTTTCAAGTCGCTGTAATCGCTGGCGCTGCGGACGAAGTTGTTATCCATGAATTCGACAGATGTCGGGTTGAGGCCGGCTTTAATCAGTTTCGGTACCAGAGCCGTCGCCTTGGCCAGGTCCGTGAAGACGGCCAGGACGTCGAGTTTATACGGCGGCAAGGGAACGAGCTTCAACGTTGCCTTGGTGATGATGCCCAAGGTTCCTTCGGAACCGATGATAAGCTGGTCCAGGCAGAAGCCGGTTGAGCATTTCTTTAAAGTAGCGCCGAGGTTGACGATCTTGCCCGTCGGCAGGACGGCTTCAATGGAGTAGACCTGGTGGCGCGTCGTGCCATAGCGGACGGCTTTGTTGCCGCCGGCGTTGGTAGCCAAGTTGCCGCCGATGAGGCAGCTGTCGGAGCTGCACGGGTCACCGGCGTAGAGCAGGCCCTTTTTGCGGGCTGCATTCTGGATGTCGATAGTGCGGACACCGGCTTCGACGGTCATATACATGCCATCTTCGTTCAATTCGATGATGTGGTTCATCCGTTCCATGAGCAGGACGATGCCTTTATAAGCCGGAACGGCGCCGCAGCTGACGCTGGTGCCGGCACTGCGCGGCGTGACCGGGACGTCGAAGCGGTTGGCGATCTTCATGATTTCCGAAACTTCCTGGGTATTAGCCGGCAGGACGACGACTTCCGGTGTCTTCCAGAAGGACGGTGCCAGGCTTTCATCGGATTTATAGATGTCCAGGACATCGGCATCGGTCTTTACATATTTATCACCGACGACGGCTTTCAAAGCGTCGATGACTTCAGCTGTAACCGGATTATATTCTTTCATTGTAAGAACCCCTTTACTTTTTAATGAAAAATGGAACCATCATTTCACTTATTGCAACTATTTCTCGTGAATTATGAATATTATAGTACACAAGGTGCCATTTGTCTTGGAAATTGTAAAAAAAAGATATACAGTTTAGTCATTTTAATACATGCACAAACGTAATAAATATGGTAAAACGTATAACCGTAGAGCATAAAAGGCACTGTCACATGAAGACAGTGCCTTTTTCCGTAGGGGTCGCCTAAAAGGCGACCCGCTGTGAATCGTGGGTATGAGCATTTGGGTATATGCTACGAACCACGAACACGATCGTCCCACAAGCGTGCCGAACAGGACAAGCCCCTACTGCCGAACGGGGAAAGTGGCGGCGGCGTGGCCCATGACAGTGACTTTGTAGTCTTCCGGCAGATCGGCCTGCGCTTTTTCCCAGGCTTCTTCCAGTGTTGCTGCCGGGATGAGGCCACTGTGACGGATGATGTCGAAGTTTTCCGGCCGCGTGACGACGTATACCGCCTTCATGGAGCGGAAAATGCAGTGCGACTTGAAGGCGACGAAGGCGGGAATGGAAAAGTCTGCCCGCAAGTCCCTTTCAAAGGCTTCCATGTCGCTGCGGAAGAACCAGTCCGTAAAGATGGCCGGTTCTTTGATATCCGGGCAGTCCAGGGTCAGGATCATCGTGCCGCCCGGCTTGGTGGCGAAGACGGCGTTCATGGGCGCCTTCATGCTCTGGTAGAGGTTCATGTCCTTGGGATAGCCGCCGGCCGATGCGATGGTAATATCCGCCAGTTCCTGGATGGGAACGCTGGCGATGTGCAGCAAGTCGTCACAGCCTTTTTTCCAGGCATCGTACCAATGGCCGCCGACGACTTCATAGAGATCGCCGTCTGCAGAAAAGACGGTGTTGACCAGAAAACAGGGATTGAGCAGGGCTGCGGCCTGTTTCATATCGTCGTGGAGGGGATTGTCTTCCAACAGACTCGTTTCGCATCGGGGATTGCAGCCGCCGCCAAAGGTATCGGTCAAGGCCATGGCGTGGTTGCGCATGATCGTTTCATAGCTGGCAACGCCGGGCAGGACGGCTTTGCGGCCGCCGCCAAAACCGGCCATGGGATGGAAGGATACGGCGCCGGTCAAGATGACTTTATCGGCCTGGACGACGTGCGAGTCGAGATAGACGTCATTGCCATGCGTCGTCGTCCCGATTTTGGTCAGCTGCGACGCATCGCGGCAGTCATGGCTGACGACTTTGACGCGCTTGACCATGTCTTCGCCGCAGACGATGACGTCTTCTTCCGGCCTATGGGCCCGGTGCGTCCCCTGGGCCGTGACGACGGTAATCTGTTCGTCCCGGACGCCGGCCTGGTTCAATTCATCGACGATGACCGGCAGCATCTGTGCCGTATGGACCAGACGGGTAATGTCACTGACGATGATAGCTACCGTATCGCCGGCCTGGACGACGTCTTTGAGCGGTGCGCTGCCGATAGGGTGGCGCAGAGCCTGTCGGATGGCTTCCTGTTCATCGGCTACGGCATCGACGGGATTGCCGTGCAGGTCATACAATACGTGTGCTTCATCGAGCGAAACGGTCTGTGTACCCTTCCCAAAGGGAAGAGAAAAAGTCTTCATCATAAAAAATACCCCTCTTTAATATAAATATAGTTTTAGAACAAGTTCCAGCGTCCCATGTACAAGGCGACCAGGGAGCGGATAAACAGACAGACGAACAAGATGTAGGTCAGGATATACAAAAAGTTTTCAAAGTCATCCATATGTTCCGACTTCTCGTGGACATGGCGGAAATGGTTCAAGAGAAAATGTCCCATCCGATGGTCGCTTCCTTTCCTTATTCTCCGCCGTGCGGAAATAATTCATGAACGCGCCGGGCCGACTCTTCGTCTTTGCTGATGCCCTTGAGCAGGGTCCGTTCGGAATTTTCCATGTGCTTCTTGGCGACTTTGCGGGCCATGGCACTGTTGTGATCGGCAATGTTTTCCACCATCTGCCGATGTTCTTCCCACGTCGCTGCCAGGCGGCCGGGATAGTGCATGGAAATGGAGCGGAAGCGCAGCATCTGTTCGCGCAGATTATTGAGTATATCGACGAGGCGCTGGTTCCGGCTGGCATGATAGAGGACGTCATGGAAACGGACGTCGGCATCGACGATCTTATCGAATTCGTCGTTGTCGATATATTCGTTGATTTCGACGAGGATCCGTTCCAGGTATTCCAGTTCGTCCGGCGTGATCCGTTCAGCTGCCAGGCCGGCTGCCAGTTCTTCCAGGGCGCTGCGGATCTCGAAGACCTGGGCGATATCCTTCAAGGAAATATCGGCGACATACGTCCCGCGCCGGGGAACCATGACGACGAAGCCTTCCAGTTCCAATTTGCGGATGGCTTCGCGGATCGGCGTCCGGCTGACGCCGAGTTCATCGGCCAGCTGGATTTCCATGAGCCGTTCCCCCGGTTTGAGTACGCCGTCCTTGATGGCCTGGCGCAGGGTTTCGCTGACGACTTCGCGCAGCGGCTTATAAGCATCTAATTTAATCGGTTCTAATGCATGTTGTCTTTTCGTGGTTTTCATCGTTCTATCTCTCACCTTCCACTCATTTCACTATGGCCGTCATGTATACGTCGACATCATGCCACGACGCCGTCTGGCTGCGGACGGTCTCTTCCTGTCCAGGCGGGACCAGGGCGAACACCGTCGGCCCACTGCCGGCCATGAGCGGCTGCAGGCCTAACGCGGTCAGGCGCTGCTGACAATCGGCGACTTGCGGCACATTGGGAATGATCAGTTCCTCAAAGGTATTCCCCATGGCCGCCGTCAATCCCTGGAAATCGCCGGCCCGGACGGCCTGCTCGACGGCATCGACAGCGACGGGCGCCGTCTGGATCCGGCTGTCGAACAGGGCATAGGCCTGTTTGGTCTGTACGGGCACGCGGGGATGGACGATGACCACGGACCACGCCGGCAGGGGCGGCAGGCGTTTCAGTTCCTCGCCGATACCGGTGCCGCGCATGGTGCCGCCACAGATGCAGAAAGGCACGTCGGCACCGAGACCGGCACCGAGACGGCAGAGTTCTGTTTCTGGCAGCTCCAGCCCCCAGAGGCGGTTGAGGCCGCGCAGGACAGCGGCGCAATCGGTACTGCCGCCGGCCAGTCCGGCGGCGATGGGGATATGCTTTTCGATATGGATGGTCACTTGTTGATTGTCCTTTTTATACGGACAAAGTGCCTTCCAAGCCTTATAGGCCAGATTCGTTTCGTCGCAGGCCAGCGACGGCTGCGAACAAGTGAGCTCGAACGCATCGGCTTCGCTCACGGTCACGGTATCGCAAAGGCCTATCGATTGAAAGATAGTATCAATATTGTGATAACCATCGGCACGACGGTCAGTTATGGCCAGGGCCAGATTAATTTTCCCATATCCTTTTTCTACTATATTCATCATACTTTCACTCCGTGCATAAAATGTGCATTGTCTTATTGATTAAAATTTTCCCTATGTTATAATGAGACGACAGCAGAGAACAGCGCCCTTTGCGCATCCTCTGTGAATGCACACTTTCATCATTATACTATAATGATTATACCGTTTTTTCCTTTACTTTACAATTCTTCATTCAACACGGAGGAAAAAAAATTATGAAAACCCTGACTTCACCTACCCTTTGGGAATTAGCCGTCCCCTACCTGGCGTCCTTTGTCGGCAGTCTGGTCGTCGCCATCGGCATGAATGCCTTCTTCATCCCCTTCCACTTATTGAGCAGCGGCCTCAGCGGGGTAGCTATCATGTTCTACTTCCTGACCGGCCTCCCCGTCGGCATTGGCATCTTCATCCTCAACATCCCGATCATGATCGCCTGCTACAAATTCATGGGCCGCAGCTATACAGTCCTAAGCATCGTCGGTACAATCATGCTCTCGGTCCTGGTCGATGTCACGTCCTTCCTGTCGACGTGGAACATCATGCACGACGCCATGCTGTCATCCATTACCGGCGGTATCTTGTCGGGCATCGGCTTCGGCATCATCTACAAATACAATGGCAACAGCGGCGGCCTGGACGTCATCGGTGCCATCGTCAAGAAATATTATTCCCTGGAAATGGGTACGGTCACGATGATTCTCAATCTGGTCATCCTCCTGGCCGCAGCCTGGCTCTTCTCCCTGGAACGAGCCGTCCTGACCTTCGTCGCCATCTACATCGCCGCCTTCATTACCAACAAAGTCGTCATCGGCCTGAAACAGCGTAAAAGCGTCATCATCATTTCCAACCGGGCCACGCCGATCGCCCAGGTCCTCATGCGCTACGTCGGCCACGGCGCCACCTATCTCCATGGCCAGGGCGCCTATACCATGCAGGATAAACGGGTCATCTACGCCGTCATAAAACTGACCGAAGTGGCCAAAGTCAAAGAAATCGTCAACAAACTCGACCCCCAGGCTTTCATGATCATCAGCGACGCCTCGGAAGTCGTAGGCCGCGGCTTCACGACATCACCCGTCAAATACCACCAGTATCCCGGCGATGCCCTCTCCATGCCGCATACGAAAAAGAACATGCCGCCAGAATATTAGGGAACTAGTGATTCGTACCAACCTCTCAGACCGCCTTTGGCGGCCAGCTCCCCTATGATGGGAGCCAAAAAGGAGCTGTCGCACATGCGGCAGCTCCTTTTAAGTGGCTAGTGGTTAGTGGTTAGTGGTTAGCGAATGGCTTTTAAAGGTTTTCTCTGCAAACTACAAACTCCGCACTACAAAATATAAAGCAAAAAGGGGCCGCCGCATGATAGCATAAACCATCATGCAGCGGCCCCACATATCACATATCACGAACCTGGCACTGTACGAAATTCCCACATATACGAAAGCGGGCGCCCTACGTGGGCGCCCCTACAAATTACTAAATACGGATTTCGTTGGTATCGCGGTAGATGAGCCATTCGGCGATATTGTTGGCGTGGTCGGCCATGCGTTCGATGTATTTTATGACCAGGACCAGGTCGATGTAATCCTTGGAGTTTTCCGGATGAGCCGCCATTTCGGCAGCCAAGGTTTCCATGAGGTTATTGAAAGACTGGTCGACGATATCGTCTTTATCACGCATGAGGCTGGCCTGAGACGAAGTGCCCCGTTCCTTGTAGAAATCGATAACATCGCTGACCATGGAGGCCATGACGCCGTACATTTCCTTAATGCCCTGCGGCAAGGGCACGTTGTGATGGGTCTGTTCCAAATGGATGACGTAGTGGCTGATGTCGGCGCAGTGATCGGCAATCCGTTCTAAGTCGGAGAGGATTTTCAACGTCGCCATCAAGCTCCGATAGTCAGCCGCTACGGGACCCTGCATCATACTGATGGTCAAGTCTTTCTTCATACAGTTCTTGACCAAATCATCGATGACATCGTCGCCATCGTAAATGCGCTGAGCCAATTCGATGTCCTTGTCTTCCAGCGCTTTCCAGGCATTTTCGACGGCCTGTTCGACCTTCATGCCCAGGTTAATCATATCGTGTTTCAATTCTGCTACGGATTTTTCGTAAACTTCCAGCATAAGTCCCTTTCCTCCTCTTAACCGAAACGGCCGGTAATGTATTCTTCCGTCTTAGGATTAGACGGATTGGTAAACATGTCCAGGGTATTATTGTATTCAATGAGTTTGCCTAAGAGGAAAAATGCCGTCTTGTCGGAAATGCGGCGAGCCTGCTGCATGCTGTGCGTGACGATGACAATGGTATATTTTTCCTTCAGTTCCAAGGCCAGGTCTTCAATTTTCTGCGTCGAAATCGGGTCCAATGCCGATGTCGGTTCGTCCATGAGGATGACTGACGGATCCGCTGCCAAGGTACGGGCAATGCAGAGACGCTGCTGCTGGCCGCCGGAAAGACCGAGAGCGCTCTTATTGAGGCGGTCCTTCATTTCATCCCAGCAGGCAGCCTGGCGCAGGCTCTTTTCGACGATAGCATCGAGCTGCTTCTTATCCTTGATGCCCTGGATACGCGGACCATAAGCGATATTTTCATAGATGCTCTTCGGGAACGGCGTCGGCTGCTGGAAGACCATGCCGACACGGTAACGCAGGGCCAGGGGGTCGACTTCCTTGAAGATATCCTTGCCTTCAAAGCGGATATCGCCAGTGACCCGGCAGCCTTCGACCCAGTCGTTCATGCGGTTCAGCGTCTTGAGGAACGTCGACTTGCCACAGCCCGACGGGCCGATGAGGGCTGTGATTTCATTTTTCCTGATTTTCATGTTAATGTCTTTCAAGGCCTGGAACTCATTATAGAAGAGGTCCATGTGGCTGACATCAAAGGTATATTCCGCCGTACCCGTAGCAGCCTGTGCGCCTTCCTGTACGGCTTCTGCAGCCCGTTTCTTTTCAATCGTCGCTGCGGCAAAGCCGGTCAGCGTCGTAGTCATTTCTGCCATTATTTATTTCCTCCCATTTTCTTGTCAATTCGATAGCTGAAGTAGCGTGCAGCCAGACTGAAGACGAGGACCATGATCATCAGGATGGCCGACGACGCAGCAGCCTGCTGGGCAGCGTCTGCATGAAGGGCTTCCGTACGCAAGGCCCAGATGTGAAGGGCCAGTGTTTCGCCGGGACGGAAGGGATTGAGCGGACACGACGTGGCCGTAATATCCCAGTTCGTCCAGTCGATGTCTGTCGACATACCGGCCGTGAACATCAGGGCAGCGGCTTCACCGAAGCCACGGCCGGCGGCCAGGATGAGGCCGGTCATGATGCGCGGGAAGCAGGCCGGCAAGAGGACGTGCCAGATAGTCTGCCAATGAGAGGCACCCAGGCCCAGGCTGCCGTTGCGGTAGCTCGGCGGCAAGTTGCGCAGGGCGTCTTCGGTAACGGACGTGACCAAAGGCAGGGTCAGGATGGATACGGCCAGGGCGCCGGCCATGAGGTTCCACTGAGAACCGGTCATGACGATGAAGACCAGGTAGCCGAACAAGCCGACGACGATAGACGGCAGGGAGGCCAGGGTTTCGACGGCCATGCGGACCCAATGAGTGATGCGCCCTTTCTTGGCGTATTCGGCCAGGAAGATACCGGCAGGGATCCCCGTAATGGTACTGGCGACGAGGGCCAGAACGACGAGGTAAATCGTATTGAAGAACATGTTCCCCAGACCGGTCGGGCTGAAGGACAGGAGCTGCGGGGTCATGCCGCTGACGCCGCTGACGACGACGTAGAGGACAAAGGCGATGAGCAGGATGACGGCAAAGGCGGCACCGCCGGTAAAGATGGCCGTCATCATTTTATCTTTCTGTTTTTTCGTTTCAATACTTGTCATATTAACTCCGTCCTCCTTTTAATTCGGAAGCGGCATTGATCTGGTGGATTACAAAGATGAACAGAAATGACAGCAGGAACAGGACCAGAGCCATCGTCCACAAAGCAGCGTTGTATTCGCCGCCTTCCATGGCGCCGCCCATATCGGCCGAAATAGCCGTCGTCAGCGTGCAGGCCGGCAGGAACAGGGACGTCGGGAAGACTTTCATCTGGCCGATGACCATGGCGACAGCCAGGGCTTCGCCCAAAGCGCGGGCCAGGCCCAGGATGATGCCGGTGAAGATACCGCTCTTGGCGGCCGGAAGTACGACGTGGGCAATCGTTTCCCAGCGCGTCGCGCCGAGGCCATAAGAAGCTTCACGCCACGACTTGGGCACGGCGGCCATGGCATCGGCGGCCATGGTCGTAATGGTCGGGAAAATCATGATAGCCAGGACAATGCCGGCAGCTAAAACGGAAAAGCCAAAAGGCATGGGGAAAATATGACGCAGTGCCGGAATGAGGACGGTCATGCCGACGAAGCCATAGACAACCGACGGGATACCCGTGAACAATTCGATAGCCGGCTGAATGAGGCGGCGCCGCTGGGGCGTCGCGATTTCCGTCATGTAAATGGACGATGCCAGACTGAAAGGCAGGGAAATGATCAGCGACAAGAGACAGGTGACCAGCGAGCCAGCCAGGAACATAGCTGCGCCGACCTGACCGCCACCTTCTGCCGTATCGCTAGGCTTCCACTGACCGGAAAAAAGGAATTCCGTCACGCTGTGGCCAAATGTGAAAAATGTATCTGTACCTTTAATGAAGAGAAAAGCGCCAATGAGAAGCGGCACCAGTGCCATACCGATGCCGCAAATAGTGATGAACGTTTTGGCTGCTTTCTCGTTGCGGTGAGCCCGTTGGACTACCATTTCGATTGTATTCATACCCGCTCCTCCAGTAAATTAGTGAACTTCTTTGGTCTGCATCTTCGAGCTTACGCCATAGCCGAGTTCTTCGATGCGTTTGCCGTAATCAGCGCCTGTGATGTATTCGATGAAGGCCTTGACGGCAGCTTTCGGTTCTTTGCTGGTGTAGATGTGTTCATAACCCCATACACTGTATGTACTGTTATAGGTGTTTTCCAGTGTCGGAGCTACGCCATCGATAGAAACGGAATCGACCGTGTCGTTATTGAGCAGATACGGCAGAGCGACATAGCCGATAGCACCCGGATTCTGAGCGACGCTCTGGATGAGGATACCGGAGTTATCCGTTTCCAGGGATTTGTTGTCCGCTTCTTCAGCACCGTTGATAGCGTACTGTTTGAACAGGGCACGCGTACCGGACGTCTTCGGGCGGGTAACCAGAACGATAGGCATATCTTTACCGCCGACATCTTTCCAGTTGGTGACTTTGGCCGTGAATACGTCCTGCAACTGCTGACGGGTCAAGTTCTTGACGCCGACGTCTTTATTGATGATCGTAGCGACTGTCATGACACAGACTTTGTGGTCTTCCAGCTTTTCAGCTTTAGCTTTGTCCAGTTTCGTTTCAGCCGGTACGTCGGAGTTACCCATATCGACAGAACCATCGGAAACCTGTTTCAGACCCGTGCCAGAACCGCCGGCATTAAGAGTGATCGTAACGTCCTTATTGTTGGCCTTGAATTTTTCGGCAGCATCTTTGACCAACGGCAGCAAAGCCGAAGAACCAGAACCGGTAATGCTTCCGGAAACAGCAGCGCCTTTCCCGGAATCAGCTTTCTGCTGACTTCCGCAACCGGCAGCCCCAATGGCCATGGTAGCAGCTAAGGCGACAAGAACTAACTTTTTCCACTTCATAAAAAATCCTCTCCTTTAAATAAACGAATCTGAGATGTTCCTGATTCTGAATACAGTTTTATCCTACCAAGGAGATGTAAGGACTTTATGTATGTATTGTAAAATATTGTAAAAAAAGAGGCTGTCGCATTAAGACAGCCTCTTTTTTTTGTAGGGGCGTCCCGTGGGGCGCCCGATGCGTTGCCACGTGCAAGCCCCTACGGATTCCCCCTACATCGGCAGGGTGACGGTGATGGTCGTGCCTTCGTTTTCTTTGCTGTTCAAGGCAATGGTACCGTGATGCTGTTCGACGATGTGCTTGACGATGGCCAGGCCCAGGCCCGTCCCCTTGATCTTGCGGGAACGGCTGGAATCGGCCCGGTAAAAGCGTTCAAAGACGCGCTGCTGTTTATCTTCCGGGATGCCGATGCCCGTGTCGCGGATGACGAAGAAAGCCTTATGGCCGTCGTGGCGGACATCGATGTAGACATGGCCGCCAGGCCGGTTGTACTTGACGGCATTATCCAGGAGGTTCATGATCATTTCCCGGAACAGGCCGCGGTCCGCCCATACTTCCGTATCGTCCATGGTACAGTGGACAGTGACTTTCTTTTCCATCAGGACCGGTTCCATGAATTCTACGATATCCTGAATCAAACCGCTGAGGCGCAGCCGTTCGGGATGGATTTGGCGCTTGCCGTCTTCGATGCGGGCCAGGTGCATGATTTCTTCAATCATCTGCAAGAGGCGCAGGGCTTCCTTGCGGATAAGTGTGCCGAAATGGATGACATCGTCTTTATTCTTGAAAATGCCCGTCGACAATACTTCGGCAAAGCCGCTGATCGACGTGAGGGGCGTCTTCAGTTCGTGCGATACGTTGGACGTGAATTCCCGGCGCAGCTGTTCCCGGTGCTCCTGTTCGGTCACGTCGTCGATGATGAAGAGCATGCCATAGAAATCATCATCTTTATAGACAGGCTGGATGGTCAGCAGGTACAGTCGGTCGGCCCGGGTCAGTTTCACGTCACAGGCACTGTCGATGTGCTGCAGCGTATCCCAGGATACATCGGGCAGGAGTTCCTTCAGATTGCGCTGCAAGACGTCCTGGGTCTGGCCGGCGCCGAGGAAATGGGCGGCCCGCAGGTTGAGACCGGCAATGCCGCAGGCCTGGTCCGTCAGGATGACGCCTTCCTGGAGATTTTCCATGATGAGGCGCATGATATTGCGTTGCTGTTCGAGGCTGCGCATATTGTCGGTAATGGTCTGGCTCTGCAAAAAAATCTTATCGACCAAAGGCTGCAATTCATGGTCGACCCGCGGCGGCTGCACCATCTTCACGTCGGTGTCGTTGATCTGGCGGATGAACCGGGCCGTCTGCCGGAGCGGGCTGAGGAGGCTCGTCGTCAGCAAGCGCGACACCTTGATGCAGGCCAGGGCCGACAAGCCCAGGAGCAGCAGCGCCCAGGGCAGGAGGCTGAGGAAATGGGCGTAAAAAGCATCCCGTTCCAGACTGACCCGCAGGATTGTCCCGTCGGGCAGTTTCTTAGCATAATAATAGAGGGCCTTGGATACGGTCTGGGAATCGCGGACGGCCGTCCCCTTGCCGTTCTCGATGGCCTCTTGGACTTCCGGCCGGGCCAGGTGATTTTCCATGACCCCTTTGTCATAGTCCGATTCAAAGAGGACATCGCCATCGGTATTGATCCAGGTAATGCGCAGGCCATCCGTCTCGTGGACGCCGAGTTTCTTCAAATACACGGACGTATCCTTCCCTTCCTCGATCGTCGTCTCGACGACGTCCATGGCCATGACCAGTTCCTGCTGTATCTGGTGCTGCGTGGAGTTCCAGAAGAACCACGTCGAAATGAGCAGGGTCACGGCCATACAGGCCAGCCCCATGGTCAGCAGGCTGAGGTAGACTTTCCGCTTCATACGTTCCCTCCGATGACATAGCCCACGCCGCGCACAGTATGGATAATCTTGCCGCCGTCGCCCAGTTTCTGGCGCAGGCTCTTGATGTGCATATCGATGGTCCGGCTTTCGCCTTCATACGTGAAGCCCCAAACGGCTTCCATGATCTGTTCCCGCTTGAGGACGATATCCGTATTGACCAGGAGGTAGCGCAGGAGTTCAAATTCCTTGACCGTCAAGTGGCAGGGCTTGCCGTCGACGGTTACGATATGTTTTTCCTGGTCCAGGGAAACGGTGCCATACGTATAGAGGTTCGTTTCCGTACTCTGCCGGCCCGAACGGCGCAGGACGGCGCGGATGCGGGAAATGAGCTCGACGATGCCGAAGGGCTTGCAGACGTAGTCATCGGCGCCACCATCGAGGCCCCTGACGATATCGTATTCGCTGGTCTTGGCCGTCAGCATGATGACGGGCAGTGTCTTGTACTGCTGAGTCTTGCGCAGTTTGTCAAGGATATCATTGCCGCTTTCACCGGGCAGCATGATATCCAAGAGGAACAAAGCCGGTGTCCGCTTCTCCAAAGCCGGCCAGAATTCCTTGCTGTCAGCAAAGGTTTCCACCTCGAAGTCCTGGCTGCGCAGGGCATAACCGACGAGTTCACGAATATTTTCATCATCTTCTACACAGTAAATCAAAGGCATAAAGCGACAGTCCTTTCATGTAAAATCTAGTTTTCTCACTTTATTCCATTATAGCGCAAAAATGCAAATACGCCCTGTAAAAAGAGGGTAAAAAAAGGGCCTGTCGCACGTAATCGTGCACAGGCTCTTTTTATGTATGCAAAAACATCATAGCTTTATGGTCGT
>NZ_JBBMEU010000057.1:0-14593 GCF_040096415.1 Megasphaera intestinihominis | reverse complement strand
GTGCCGATAGCCCAGATTGGTTCATAAGCGATGATGACTTTCTTGACGTCTGCTGCCGTCAGGCCTTCCAAGGCTTTTTCGATCTGGCTTTCGATCCAGGACTGCATGATGCCCTGTTCGCGCTGTTCCAGCGTTTCGCCGCAGCAAACAATCGGCGTCAGATTATGAGCCAGTGCGGCTTTGGTCTTCTTGTTGACCGTTTCGTCCGTTTCATTGAAGTACGTCCGGCGTTCGGAATGGCCCAGGATGACATGGGTGACACCGATGTCGACGAGCATAGCCGGCGAAACTTCGCCAGTGAAAGCGCCTTTTTCTTCCCAGTGCATGTTCTGGGCTGCGACGTGGATCGGCGTACCTTTGGTCATTTCGACAGCCATGGGCAGGTACGGGAAGACCGGAGCGATGATGACTTTCGGTTTTACGTCCTGCGGGACTTTGGCGACGAGGCCCTGGATAGTTTCTTTGGCGTCGGCACCGAGATGGTTCATTTTCCAGTTGCCGGCAATGATGGTTTTACGCATAATGAGTTTCCTCCTTTAAAGGTGAATGATTTTATTTATCGCTCAGGGATACGACACCCGGGAGCTGTTTGCCTTCGAGGTATTCCAGGGAAGCGCCGCCGCCCGTGGAGATGTGGCTGATCTTGTCGGCCAGGCCGGTCTTGTTGACAGCCGAGACGGAGTCACCGCCGCCGACGATAGAAACAGCATCGGAATCAGCAACAGCTTTGGCGACTGCTTCCGTACCTTTAGCATAGTTTTCCATTTCAAATACGCCCATAGGACCATTCCAAACGATGAGTTTCATCGGAGCCAGTTCTTTGGCGAAGAGTTCCTGTGTCTTCGTGCCGACGTCGAGGATCATCCAATCAGCCGGGACCGCATCGACGGGAACGACTTTGTGATCAGCATCGTTCTTGAATTCAGCGGCGACCATGACATCGACCGGCAGGAGCAGTTTCGTACCCTGTTCCTTAGCCTGGTTGATGAGCTGTTTAGCCAGGTCGATCTTGTCGGCTTCGACGAGAGATTTGCCGATGCCATAACCCTGGGCAGCCAGGAAGGTGTTGGCCATGCCGCCGCCGATAATCATGAGGTCGACTTTCGGCAGAAGGTTGGAAATGACTTCGATCTTGTCGGAAACTTTAGCGCCGCCGATGATAGCTGCGAAGGGGTGAGCCGGATTATCGACAGCACCGCCGATGAAGCGGATTTCTTTTTCCAGGAGGAAGCCGGCAGCCATGGGCAGGAACTTCGTAATGCCAGCGACGGAAGCATGAGCGCGGTGGCAGCAGCCGAAAGCGTCGTTGATGCCGACTTCAGCCAGGGAAGCGAGCTGGCGGGCGAAATCTTCGCCGTTCTTTTCTTCTTCTTTATGGAAACGGAGGTTTTCCAGAAGCAGGACTTCACCCGGTTTGAGGGCATCAGCCATGGCTTTCGTTTCTGCGCCGACGCAGTCCGGAGCGAATTTGACGTCGATGCCGAGGAGTTCCGACAGGCGTTTAGCGACCGGTTTCAGGGAATACTTTTCGACGACCTGTCCCTTCGGGCGGCCGAGATGGCTGGCCAGGATGACAGCAGCCTTGTGGTCGAGCAAGTATTTGATGGTCGGCAGCGTCTTCTGGATACGCGTGTCATCTGTGATGTGGCAGTTTTCATCAAGGGGGACGTTGAAGTCAGCGCGGACAAAGACGCGTTTGTTTTCGACATTTACATCGGTGATCGTTTTTTTCATGAAAGGTTCCTCCTCCAATTAAAGCAGTTGTATGATTTTTTCAGCCGCACCTTCATCAGTGACCAGCGTGCCCGTATGGCAGGCCCGCATGACGCCGACGATGGCTTCTGCCTTGCTGGCGCCACCGGCTACGGCGATGATGTGCGGATGATATTTGATTTCCCGTAATGAAATCCCTACATTATTCGTACCATATAAGATTTTGCCGTCCAGGCCGCAATAGCAGCCCAGCGATTCGCCACAGGCGCCGAGGCTGTGCAGGGCATCGCGCTGGAGCGCCGTCATGCCCCGCTTGCGGGCCATGCGGTCGGCCCGGCCGATGCCGAAGATGACGACCTGGGCCCGGGCGGTCATGGCGACATTTTCCTGGGTCTGACGGTCAGCTTTGAGCATCATCTGCAGCGCCGAGTCGCTCAGGCCTTCGGGGATGTGGATCATGCGGTACGAGCTGTGAGTCTTGGACGCAATGTTGGCGGCAATATAGTTGGCCTGGACTTCGACGTGGTTCCCCATGCTGCCGCGGGCCGGCAGGATGGTCACATTGGCCAGACATTCCGGCAGCATACGGGCCACTTCGGCCATGGTCGAACCGCCGCTGATGGCGACAGTATCGACGCTGCCAAAGAGGTCGTTGAGCAAGAGGGCGCCACGGCGGCCCAGTTCTTCCTTCGCTGTCTTATCGCTGTCACTGTCACCGGGAACGATGTAGACATTCTTCAGGTCCAGCTTCTGGCGAATCTGGCGCTGCATGTCATCCAAATTGTTCAGGCGCAGGAAACATTCCAACAGATCCGGCATGAGCCGTTTGCCTTCCGGCTCCATAGCAATGCCCAGCGTCGTAAAGCGGACGATACCGCTGCGCCGCAGGACGTCGACGTGCGACCGGACGACGCGTTCCGACAGGCCCGAAAGGCCGGCCAGGGTCCGGCGGCCGACGGGTTCGGCGTCGGCGATATGCCGCAGCAGCAGGTAACGTTCTTTGATTGTCCCCATGACATCGGGAGCTATTTTTTGAAAGATACTCAATGTATCTTGTTCCATCTTACTCTCTCCCTTCACGATGCGATAGAACAACAGAGTATAATCACTGATCCAGCAGGCATTTGCCGGTCATATCGGCAGGAATGGCCATACCGGCCAGGGTCAGCATAGTCGGGGCGACGTCGGCCAGGATGCCGTCGTGCAGGTGTTCCCCTTTATGTTCTTCACTGACCAGGATGCACGGTACATGATTGGTCGTATGAGCCGTGTAAGGGCATCCCGTATCGGGATCGGCCATCTGTTCCGCATTGCCATGGTCGGCGATGATCAGGAGCTGGCCCTGGACGGGCTTCAAGGCTTCGACAATCTTGCCGACGCAGGTATCGACCGTTTCAACGGCCTTGACAGCGGCTTCAAAGACGCCCGTATGGCCGACCATATCGGCATTGGCGAAATTGAGCATGATCATGTCATATTTATCGGCCTTGATCTGTTCGATGACTTTTTCCGTCACGATAAGCGCGTTCATTTCCGGCTGTAAATCGTAAGTCGCAACTTTCGGCGACGGCACGAGGATGCGGTCTTCACCGGGATTGGGTTCTTCTTCACCGCCATTGAAGAAATACGTGACGTGAGCGTATTTTTCCGTTTCGGCAATGCGCAGCTGGGTCTTGCCAGCCTTGGCCAGGACTTCGCCCAGTGTGTCGGGGATCCGTTCTTTATCATAGACGACGTGTACCGGAAGGTCGTCTTCGTAACGGGTCATGGTCGCAAAGTACGTGTCCAGTTTCTTCGGACGCGGGAAGCCGTCGAAATCGGGGACGACGAAAGCCGTCGTCAGCTGACGGGCCCGGTCGGGGCGGAAGTTGAAGAAGACGACGCTGTCCCCATCCTGGACGGGATGTTTATGGATGACTGTCGGGATGACGAATTCGTCGGAAACGTCAGCTGCGTAGGAATGTTCCAGGCAGGTCTGGGCATCCGGTTCCTGCGGTCCTTCGCCGAGGGCGACGGCATCATAGGCTTTTTCGACGCGTTCCCAGCGCTTGTCGCGGTCCATGGCATAGTAGCGGCCGCTGATGGTGGCGATTTCACCGACGCCGAGTTCAGCGCACTTGTCTTCCAGTTCCTGGAGGTATTCGCCGGCACTGCGGGGCAGTACGTCGCGGCCGTCGAGGAAGGCGTGGATGTAGACTTTTTTCAAGCCATAGCGCTTCGCCATTTCCAAAAGACCATAGAGATGCTGTTCACTGCTGTGGACGCCGCCAGGCGATACCAGGCCCAGCAGGTGGAGGGCCGAGTCTTTTTCCTTGACGTTTTCCATGGCACCGACGAGAGCCGGCTTCTTGAAGAAAGCTCCGTCTTTGATATCCTTGGTGATCTTGGTCAGCGCCTGGTACACAATACGTCCCGCACCGATATTAAGATGGCCCACTTCAGAGTTGCCAATCTGGCCGTCAGGCAGACCGACGTCTTCGCCCGATGCGCCGAGATACGAATGAGGATATTCTTTCCAAAGTTTCGGCAGGACCTTGAGGTCTGCCTGGGCTACGGCGTTATCTTTAGCGATGCTGCTGCAGCCAAAACCATCCATGATGACCAGCATTACAGGTTTCTTTTTCGTCATTACAGTATTTGACTCCTTTGTGATGTGAGAAAGTAAAAAGAGGCTGTCCCATTAAGACAGCCTCTTTTCGAGTTTGAAGTTTGCAGTTTGTAGTTTGCAGTGATTGGCTAAAAATTCAAGCCCTTTCTACAAACTACAAACTTTACACTAAAAACCTTGAAAGAAAAAGGAGCCGTGCATGAGAACGAGAACCTTCATGCGACGGCCCCTTTAGGGTTCAATCTGATTTGTAACGGGAGGCTGTTTACCCGTCGGGAAATGCGTCGCTACAAATTAGTGTTTGCTGTTGTAGTCGTTCATGACAGCAATGAGGTTGAGGACTTTGTTGGAGTAGCCGATTTCATTGTCGTACCAGGAAACGACTTTTACGAAGGTGTCCGTCAAAGCGATACCAGCTTTAGCGTCAAAGATGGACGTGAGCGGGCAGCCGAGGAAGTCAGAGGAAACAACAGCTTCGTCAGTGTAGCCGAGGATGCCTTTGAGTTCGCCTTCGGAAGCTTTTTTCATAGCTGCACAGATTTCGTCGTACGTAGCCGGTTTAGCGAGGTTGACCGTGAGGTCGACGACGGAAACGTCGAGGGTCGGTACACGCATGGACATACCGGTCAATTTGCCGTTCAATTCTGGAATGACTTTGCCGACAGCTTTAGCAGCACCCGTCGTGGACGGAATGATGTTGCCAGCAGCTGCACGGCCGCCGCGCCAGTCTTTCATGGACGGGCCGTCAACGGTTTTCTGCGTAGCCGTCGTGGAGTGAACCGTCGTCATGAGGCCTTCTTTGATGCCGAAAGCATCGTTGAGGACTTTAGCGATCGGAGCGAGGCAGTTCGTCGTGCAAGATGCGTTGGAAACGATTTTCTGGCCTTTGTATGTATCGGTGTTAACGCCGCAAACGAACATGTCTGCCTGGCGGCCGTCAGCACCCTGTTTGGAAGGAGCGGAGAGTACAACGTATTTTGCACCGGCTGCGAGGTGTTTTTCAGCGAGGTCCATGGTGAGGAAACGGCCTGTCGATTCAACGACGTATTCAGCACCGACTTCGTCCCATTTGAGGTTTGCCGGATCTTTTTCAGCCGTTACGCGGATTTTTTTGCCGTTAACGATGAGCTGGCTGTTTTCGACGTCAGCTTCGATCGTGCCATCGAACTGGCCGTGCATGGTATCATATTTGAGCATGTATGCCATGTAGTCAACCGGGCAGAGGTCGTTGATGCCTACGATTTCGATGTCATCACGAGTCTGTGCAGCGCGGAAAACAAAACGACCAATACGACCGAAACCATTAATACCAACTTTAATCATTGTCGATACACTCCTTTTGAAAACGAAAATAACTCTTTTACATAATTCTAAGAACTTGAGGGCCTTACTACTTACACTGTAAGTATGCCACATCGGGTACGATTTTGCAATACCATGGGCGCTTTATGTCCCAATTTATTGCATCCGCAAAGAAGCGGCGCCTATGCCGACATATTCCTTGATGGCCAGACAGGAGTTGAATAAGTAAAAAGACTGGGGCACGATGGAATAGCCCGACCAGTTCGTCGCTGCACTCGTGTGGTAATCACAGGGATAGGGCGTCACGTCCAGGCCTTGGCGCGTAAAGAAGCGGACCGACCGGGGCATATGGAAGGCGCTGGTGACCAGGATGGGCTTCTTCCAGCCCTGGTGCTCGCAGATTTGCCTGGAAAAAGCGGCATTTTCTGCCGTATTGCGGCTCTTGTCATCCATGAAAATCTTATTTTCCGGCACGCCCAGGGATAAGAGCATCCGCTTTTCGATTTCCGATTCATTGGCGTCGCCCTTGAGGATGGTCCCGCCTGATAAGAGGATGGGCAGATCCTTCGCCTTTTGCAGGCGCAGGGCCATAAGGAAGCGGTTGGCCGCCGCACTGCCGACCTGACCGGTTCCATCGAAATCAGGAACGCCGGCACGAGAACCACCGCCGAGGAGGATGATGACGTCGCCGTCTACATCTGCCCCCTGGGGCTGGTCATAGGCCGTTTCCAAAGGATGGATGAGGCCATTCGACACGGGTTCGATAGAGAGCAGATAAAAGACAGCCGTAATAGCAGCCAAAGCCCAGCGGCCGGGACTGTGCTTGCGGAACATGTAACACAACAGGAGAATCAAAGCCAGGACGATGCCACCCATAGGCAGGATCCAGGCATAAAGCCATTTAATGATATATAATAACAAAACAAAGACATCCTTTCGTATAGTTAAGCCTCTCCTGCTAGGAGAGATGGCCCAAAAGACCGGAGAGGCTGCTTGTAAACCATAAATCGCCGCGACGGCAAACTGCGACCTGCGACCGGCGGTCTGCGAACTGCAATCTGCGAACTGCGGTCTGCGGGCCGCCCGCTACAGCTGTCCTTTCTGGCATCCCCCCCTGCACCTCCCGCTGGTCGGTACCTGGTGGGCCAGAAAAGCTTTGGGCGGCCCCTACGCATATTATATCATAAACTTCATTGGCAAAAGGTAAAATATGTGCTATACTTATTTTGAATCCTTGTAAAGGGATATTCTGTCCATGGGGATGTAAAGGTTTCGACGTGGATGGTTGTATCATGAATAGCGAGCCGGGGTTTCATCTGCCCGTAAATCGGTGAACCTTTTAAATTAAACGCAAAAGAAAACAATTTTGCTTTAGCTGCCTAATCGCGGCTAACGTCTCCTGCTGCTAATCCTGCGGGCAGCTCGTAGACGTCACTTAGCGGGATACCACATGGCTCTGCCTGGCAGTCGTGTCGGGAAACTCACAGGCTGGAATCGTCTAGTTTGTCCTTGTACGAAAACGGTTTAAGATCCTAACAAGGTCTGCGCTCGGAGAAGTTCATGGGGCGGCATTTACGGACAGGAGTTCGACTCTCCTCATCTCCACCATGATAAAAAGGGATTGTCGCACATGCGACAATCCCTTTTAAGTTGTTAGTGGCTAGTGGCTAGGGGCTAGTGGTTAGGGGCCCCTGATAGGCCCTTTTTGGCCCGTCAGGGACTGACCGGAAAGAAGGACAGGACGGTTGCCAAAACGGAGAGCCTTGCTGGAGCTGTCAGCGCAGCTGACTGAGAGGTTAAACCTCTCCGGCCCTTTCGGGCCACCTCTCCTATGAGGAGAGGCTTGTAGATAAAAAATTTGGAATAAACCATTGACAAATTGATGCACAAGGTCTATGATAAGGGCCGTAAGTTAAACATCGATTTTATATTTTGACATTCGATGACGAGAAAGAGTACATTTTTACGGAAGCGCACAGCGAGCCGGGTATGGTGAAAGCCGGCGGTGGAAGGAAAATGGAAAATCATCTCTGAGAATTGCAGTTGAAGTGAGTAAACTGCACCGTCTGATCCACGTTACAGGAAACGCGTATGATAGTACGTTGAAAAGTGCCTTGCTTTTTTTTGGCGAGGAATATTGGGTGGTACCGCGGATATGAACTTCCGTCCCTTGTGGACGGGAGTTTTTTTTATTTCATGTTTATCTTATGACTATATGACTCACAATAGGAGGAATTCATCATGGAAAACATCAATTTCGACAGTCTGAAACGACGGAGAGATCTTCGCATCATTTTACCGGTCTTTCTCGTCTCGATTATAGCCTGCATCGACCGCGTCAATATTTCCTACGCCAAACTGACCATGACCCAGACCCTGTCCTGGTTATCGCCGGAAGTATATGGTTTCGGCGCCGGCATCTTCTTCGCCGGCTATCTGCTCCTGGAAATCCCCGGTTCCCTGTTCGCCGCGAAGTTCTCGGCATCGAAATGGATTTCCCGCATCATGTTTACATGGGGTATCGTCAGCCTGTGCATGGCCTTCGTCACGACGGAATGGCAGTTCTACCTGTGCCGCTTCCTGTTAGGCGCATCGGAAGCCAGTCTCTACCCGGTCATCTATTCCCTCTTGTTCCCCCGCTGGTTCACGGCAGCTGAACGGGCCCGGGCCACGTCGCTCATGTTGACATCGCTTCTCCTTTCGACGATCATCGGCGCACCGATTGCCGGCGTCCTCCTGGAACATTCCTTCTTCGGCCTCTTGGGCTGGCAGGAACTGTTTATCCTGGAATCCATCCCGGCTCTTTGCTTCGCTTTCTATTTCTTCTTCGCCGTCAAAGACCGTCCCGACCAGGCCAGCTGGCTGACGGATGCTGAAAAAGAATACTTGACCACCATGTACCAGGAAGAACAGGCCAAGATGCAGAGCGTCAAGAAATACACAGTTTTCCAGGCCTTTACGGATACGAAAGTCTTGAAACTCTGCCTCATCTACTTCCTCTGGGTCGTCGGTTTCTGGGGCTTCTACTTCTGGATGCCCACGGTCCTCAAGAACCTCTCCGGCTGGTCTACGTCGCTCATCGGCGGGGCTATCGCTATCCCCATGATGGCAGCCCTCGTCGTCCAGCTGGTCATCGGCCATACGGCTACGGTTACGGGCGATAAAGTATGGCACGTCTTCGGTGCCCTGGCCGTCGGCGCTGTCGGCCTCGGCTTGTCGCCTTTCGCTCATAACATGGGCGTCGCCTTGTTCCTCATCTGCCTGTCGGCAATCGGCATCCACGCTTCCATGGGCGTATGGTGGACCATCCCGACGACGTTCCTTTCCGGCCCGGCCGCTGCCGGCTCCATCGCCCTCATCAACTCCTGCGGCAACCTGGGCGGCATGTTCGGTCCGAACATGATGGCCTGGGTCCAGGCTCAGACAGGCAGCTTCGACATGGGTTACTACCTCATGGCCGCCTTCATGTTCTGCGCCGGCCTCCTGGTCCTGACTTTGAAATATAAAGTCAACGGCGCCGCCAAAAAAGACGTCCTCCTCGACGCCAAAGCCAACGTCCAGCCTACAGTCGGACATTAGTGGCTCGTGGCTCGGACCCACATTGTAGGGGCGCCACGTGGGGCGCCCGTTATGAATAACTGGCGCCTACGCCACCGAGCTGTAAGGGTCCAAAAAAAGCACCCCCTAGGATGGCTTAGGGGATGCTCACATAAACCGTGCGGGCGCGCCACGTGCACGCCCCTACAGTTCGTAAAAAGGCACTGTCGCATAAAGACAGTGCCTTTTTACGTGAATCAGGCGGTCCGCCCTTTGGGCGGCCCCTACAAGCCACGAACCACTAGCCACTAACACCCCATCGCTTTCAGCACAGCTCCGGCCAGGACGGCGTAGCCTTCGGCATTGGGATGGACGCCGTCGGCATAGAGATTGCGGCCTGTCCGCCGTTCGGCTTTGAGCAGGGCTTCGTAGAAGTCGATGACGATGCATTCCGTTTCTTTTCCGTAGGAAAGGAGCCATTGCCGATACTGGCGGAGCCCGTCGTTGTGTTTTTCTACGTCACTGGCATTTTGCCAGCCGTACATGGCGCTTTCCATCTTGGTCAGCGGCGGGATGCCCAGGTATACGGGCTTCCCCTGCTCCTTGAAAGTCGTGACGATAGTCCGCATATTCTGGCAGATTTTCTCCAACTCCCCGCCGAGGAGGATGTCGTTGGAACCGCCCATGATGAAGAAGGCGTCATACCGGCTGAGGTCGAACTGATGGAGGCGATAGACCATGCCCGTCGTCGTATCGCCGCATTGGCCTTCATTGTCGATATGGATATGGCTTTTGGCCGAGACCAGGGCCGTCCAGCTCTGGTCGGGCCGGACGTCGAAGCCGTAGGTCAGGCTGTCGCCCAGGCACAGGAGTTTCACGGCTGGACGGCTTTCTGGACGGCCTTTACGGCAGCATCCGTCGACAGCCACGGGGCATCGAACTGGCAGCCGGCTTTTTCCAGGTCCATCTGGCAGGCGAAGATTTTCGGGATGGCACTGGTATAAATATCATGGTCATACATATAGCGCAGCGTCGTTTCGACGTCGGCATCGCTGAGGATGTGGCCGTGGTCGATGAGGACCAGCCGGTTGGCATAGGGCAGGGCTGCTTCCAGCGTATGTTCGATGACGACGATGGTATGACCGTATTTGACATTCAAGTCGTGGATCAATTCATAGAATTCATGGGTCCCTTCCGGGTCCAGGGCCGACGTCGGTTCATCGAAGACGAGGATATCCGGATTGGTCGCCAGTACGTCGGCAATGACCAGGCGCTGTCGCTGGCCGCCGGACAGCTTCGTGACCTGGCGGTTGCGGTACGGCGTCATATTGACCTTTTCCAGGGCTTCCGAAATAGCCTGGCCGATCTTATCCGGTGCGACGCCCTGATTTTCCAGGCTGAAGGCGATTTCTTCTTCAACGGTCATGGCGACGAGCTGGCTGTCATAATCATCGAGCATGGCGCCGACACGGGTTGCCAGCTGGGAAATCGTCGTCTGCGTCGTCGCCTGGCCGTCGACGTAGACCATGCCTTTCATGACGCCGCCGAAATAATGCGGGATAGCGCCGGTCATGGCCATGCACAGCGAGCTCTTGCCGCTGCCGCTTTCACCGGTAATGACCAGGAAGTCGCCTTTATTCACGGTCATGGTGACATCGTCCAGGACGGGCGTCTTCTGCTTGTTATAGATGTACGACAAATGTTCCATGGAAATGAGGCCTTCCTGGGACGGCTTCAAATCATACATGCTGTGGTCCGACGTGACTTCCCGTTCTTCCAGGGAATCGAGGATGCCCCGGGATACGAAAAGGCGCAGGGCCGGGAAATACATGAGTGGTGTAACGATGGCATTCAAGGCGCCGATGACGACGACCAAGGGCAGCATGGCCGTAAAATAGACGACATTCGGCAGATTCATGACGAACTTCAGGATCGTGACGAAAGCGCCGCCACTCATGCAGGTCGCTGCAAAGCCGGTCAGGACGGGCAGGCACGAATGACCTTTGAATTTGATGAATGCCAGGTTCTTGACGATGAACGTACAGGTCAGGGCGCCGAGCGGTTCACTGATGAGGTTGCCATAAGGAAAGCCCGACTTCGACGTCAGGACGTTGACCAGGGCAGCGACCAGGCCGATGCCCAAGGCCTGCTTGTAACTCGGCTTGGTCAGGCAGATGGCGACACAATACGTGGCGATGGTCCAGTTCGGCGTGACGCCGCCGACGCTCGGTGAGACCAGGTGCAGGATCGTGCCGATGGCCAGCATGAGCGTCGTAATGGTGATCCAGCGGAACTGGCCGCCCTGACGATGATGAAATTCTAATTTAGCAATATCTGCAACAGTTTTCATCTTTCTTCCCTCCTAAACCAAGTCTTGCAGGCGCAAGTAAACGACAAAACAGCTCAGGGCCAGCATGATGACGATGCCCACATAGTCGCGGCCTTTCGGGCGGACATTGCTCATGAAGCTGTGTTCGTTGCTGCCGAAACCGCGTAATTCCAGACTGAGGGCCATCGTTTCCGACCGGCCCAGGGACTTGAGCATCAGCGGCTGGACGACGCTCATATAATTGATGACTTTCTTAAAGACATTGCCCTTCGTCGACAGACCCCGGCAGGCCTGGGCTTCCTGGACGGCCTTGCTTTCGGCGATGAAATCGGGCACGAAGCGCAGGGCCGCCGTGAACATGAAAGCATATTCATAAGGTATCTTGATCTGCTTGACCAGGGCGGCCGTCAAATCCTGCAGGCGCGTCGTCGTCAGCAAGATGATGAAGACGATGGTCATGGCCAGCATGCGCAGGCCCGTGACATAAGCCGATTCCAGGGACCCGCCGCCCAGGAGCTGGACGACAGCCAGGAAGACGGCGAAGACGGCCAGGCTGAAGACGGCCTTGAGGTTGCGCGACAGGCTGCCGCATAATCCCAAGAGGATGAGTTCGATGACGACTAAGATGACCAGGGGCAGCGTCGTATGCATGACCAGGGCCCAAAAGGAAAAGGCGAAGGTGCCAATCAATTTCGTAACAGGGACCAAATTCTTCATCATTTTTTCATACCTCCAATCCGTTCCAGCATGGCTGTCGTAAATTCTTTCATCGATTTACAATAAGGAAAATCAGGAACCGCCATGGATAAAGTGACGGCATCGGGCCGGCTCAGACCCAGGTCATATAAATCATCGCGCTGGGTGAACAGTTCCTGCGGCGTCCCGTCGAAGGCCTTGGTATGATTGCCGATGACCAGGACGCGCTGACAGTATTCGGCGAAAATATCCATGTCATGACTGATGATGAGGATGGTCATGCCCTTTTTATTGAGGTCCGTCAGCAAGGCCATGAGCTGGTCCTTGTCTTCACTGTCCTGGCCGCTCGTCGGTTCATCGAGAACGATATATTTCGTATGCATGGCGATGGCCGAAGCAATGGCGACGCGCTGTTTTTCGCCGCGGTTCAAGTTGGGCGGATAGGCTTCAGCCAGTTCCGTCAGTTCCGTTGCAGCCAGGGCTTCGTCGACGGCCTGGCGGATCTCGTCGCGGCTCATGCCCAGCTGCTGCGGCCCGTAGGCTACTTCTTCACGGACCGTCGGCCGGAACATCTGCCGTTCCGGCCGCTGGAAGACGTAGCCCATGAAATGGCTGCGCACAGAAGCATCGTCATCGTTGATGACCTTGCCGTCATACAGGATTTCCCCGGATACGGGCTTTTCCAGCCCCATGAGCAGGCGCGTCACCGTCGTCTTGCCGCAGCCGTTGCGGCCGCCGAGACCGATGAATTCGCCCTCACCGATCTGTACATTTACATGTTCCAATACGGGCACGCCATTGCCATAGTTGAAACTGACATCTTTCATTTCCAGCATCTTTCTCTCCCCTTCTATTTGAAGACACAAAAAAACCTTCCGTCCCTATACAGGGACGAAAGGTTTGATTTCTTCCGCGGTGCCACCCAGATTGACTCAGTGAGTCCAGCTCTACATGTACGGCATAAGCGATACACGTTTCTTTGATAGCGGTGGAAATACACCGTCGCACCCTACTGATCACCGTTCAGGCCGCATCTCCCGAATCCATTCTATCCGCCGGTCCGTGCCGAACTCCCACTGCCATCGGCTCGCTGGAACTGCCACAATCGGATATACTCGTTTCGTTCATCGACAAATCCATTTAGATTTTGCTTTATTATATACTTGTAACGCGCCTATTGTCAAGCCTCAGGCCCGCCTATTCAGCCGGTTCGATGGTGCCGTTGTATTTATCGGCAATGAACTTCTTGACAGCATCGGAATGGAAGATTTCAGCAATCTTCTTGTACGTCGGGTTGTCCTTGTCCTGAGCCCGGACAGCCAGGACCATGACGGCCAGCGGTTCGTCTTTCGGTTCCAGGAAGATGCCCTGTTCTTTGACGTTGAGGCCGGCACTCATGACGTAGTTCATAGTGATGACGGCGGCATCGACGTCACCGAGGCTGCGCGGCAGCTGGGCGGCTTCGATTTCCTTGAACTGGAAATGCTTCGGATTATCTACGACATCAGCCGGCGTAGCCTTGAAACCGACGCCGTCCTTGAGCTTCAAGAGGCCTGCCCGCTGGAGGAGTGCCAAACCGCGGCCGCCATTGGTCGGGTCGTTGGGAATGGCGATGACAGCGCCGTCGGGCAAAGCATCGACGCTCTTATATTTGTCGCTGTAAATCCCCATGCGCATGAGGATCGTATTGCCGATAGGCACTAAATCAGTGCCATTCTGCTTATTGAAATTATCCAGGAACGGCTTGTGCTGGTAGCTGACCAAATCGATGTCGCCATCGGCCAAAGCCTTGTCTGGCGTAATATAGTCGGAAAATTCGACGACTTTAACCTGATTCTGCAAGAAGTCTCCCGCCTCTTTAGGCGGTGAGATGAATTGCAAGTTTTTCTGAGGGCTCGATGCCATCAGAAAAACAATGGCTTCACAAGTTGATTTGCAGTATAATCAGTAGTAAGAGTAAAAGGATTTGGAAAGTCAAGGCAGGTGATGATAGTGAATAAGGCATACCGATACAGAATCTATCCGACAACGGCACAGAAAATGATGTTTGCCAAGACCTTTGGGTGTGTCCGATTCATCTACAACAAGATGCTGCGTGACCGCATTGACTATTATAAGGAAACCGGCCAAAAGCTGAATAACACGCCTGCGCAGTACAAGGAAGAATTCCCTTGGCTGAAAGAAGTGGATAGTCTGGCTCTTGCCAACGCTCAGATGAACTTGAACAAGGCGTACCATAACATCTTGAGCAACCGAAAGCATTTTGGCAAGCCGCGATTCAAGTCCAAGAAGAATTGTCGTGCTTCGTATTCCACGAACAACCAGAAAGGCTCTGTCCGAATCGAGGGCCATAAGGTGAAACTGCCGAAAGTCGGCTGGGTGAAATTATGCCAGCATCGTCCCTTGCC
>NZ_JBBMEU010000056.1:0-14735 GCF_040096415.1 Megasphaera intestinihominis | reverse complement strand
CAAAGGCACACGTTTTTTGCCGACTGGATGGCCGGTCTGTTTCGTGTACCTTTTTTACGTTTAGCTAAAAAAAGAGAGCTGTCGCACAAAGCCGAAATGGCTTAATGCGACAGCCCCTTTTTTGTTATACGAACCACGAGCCACTAACCTCACTTCAACAAGCCTTTTTCGGCGACGAAGTCGGAGACCATGTCGGCGGCAGTGGCCGTAATCTTGATGCAGTGCTTACGGTATTCCGGCGTTCCGAAACTGAGGGTGTTGAGGGCCCGGCAGCAGGTGGCGCCGAAGTGTTCTTTGAAGCGGTCATGGAACTCGCTGGTGTATTTGTAGACTTCGGGCAAGGGCTTTTCATCGGGTATGAGCCGGCCGACGAGGGCGCCGATGACCAGACAGGCACCGCTCAAGGCCCCACAGACACAGCCCGACCGGCCGATGCCGCCGCCCATGCCGGAAGCCATGCGGATAGCGACGTCCGGCAGCTGGAGGTTCATCGTGTCGTTACAGGTCTTGAGGACCGATTCGATGCAGTTATTGCCCTGCAAATGGTATTGTTCTGCCAATTTATATTCTTTTTCCATGATGCTTTATCCTTTCTGAAATTAACTGCGGCCTTCGCCGTCTTTGAGGTCGTCGGCGATCTTGTGGAGGACTTTCTTGGCCTGCTGACGGCGATGCCAGTACCACAGGCCGCCATAGACGATGGCGATGACGATGAGGACGATGGTCAGGCGCAGGGAATGTTCTTCCATCATGACCAGGTCGTGACCAACCAGGACCTCACAGGCGACAGACGGCAATTTGCCGATGAAACAGCCCAGGATATAATCGCGGTAGCTGATGCGGCTCAGCGCCCCCAGGGCCGTGACCAGGCCGTTCGGCGAATACGGGACGGCCCGGGCCAGGGTCATGGCCTGCCAGGTACTGTAATGGTCGAGCTTGCTCAGCATCTTGCTCTTTTCTATGACCTTCTTGGCCTTGTTGCGGAACAAAGTCCGCATGAAGAAAAAGCTGATGATGACGCCGATTGTTTCGGCTACCCAGGAAACGACAGTCCCACCGGCAACGCCGAAAAGGACGCCATTGGCCGTGGAAATGAAGATAGACGGCAAAAAGCCGACGATATTGATGACGATGTCGATGATCATACTGACCAGGACGGCCCAGGCGCCGAAAGAGCGCAGGTAGTCGATAGTCCCCTGCATATTGCCGCTCGTCGACAGCTGCCAGACCGTGCTGTAAAAGTCCGGGATGGCCACATAGATAGCAGCCAGCATGATGAGCAGCATGGCAAAAAAGGCGATTTTAATGTGTGTTTCATGAATCTGTTTCGTAGTCATGTTATGCCTCTTTCTGCTTCCGTTCCTGCATCTTGGCCATTTCAGCAATCTTATCGTGCTTGAGCTTGGTCAGGTACATGGAACCGCCGATAATGAGTACACCGCCGGCGACGGTCAAGCCGGTGAGGATTTCGCCAAAGATGACGAAGCCCCAAAGGGCGTTGAAGAAGACGCCTATATAAGAAACAAAGCTGACGACAACCGGGTTGGCCGTTGCATAGGCATTGGTCATCCAAATCTGGGCGATGACGCTGAACAGGGCCAGGCCGCCGTAATAGATCCAGTCGCCGTGAGCCGGCATGACAAAGCCATCAGTCAGGGCCATGAGGACGATGCCCGACAGAGCTGCACAGACCAAAAAGTACAGGACCACTTCATAAGGATGGTGGCGTCCAGACCCAGTGAGCTTGCTGACTGTCGTATAGGCACCGGCCGCAAAGACGGCCTGCCCCAGGGCGAACAGGGAATAGACGTTGAATGACGAAAAGTTCCAGGGCCGGACGACGAGGCAGCCGCCGATGAAGATGACCAGGAGGGGCAGCTTCGACCCAGGCGGCAGGACTTCTTTGAGGAAAATCGCCGCGAAGAGCATGACGAAGAACGCCGACAACTGGGAAATGATGGATACATCGGCCAGGGGCATCCCGCGCAGGGCATAGAAAATGCAGATCATGCCGATACCGCCGAGGACGCCGCGCAAGGTCAGCGTCGGTATATCCCGCTTCGACAGATGTACGTGTTGGATGCGCATGAGCCCTAATATCAGAAGGGCACTGAGGAAACCGCGGAAGAACGCGATTTCCCCAGTGCTCGTCGTATAGGATAATTCTTTTACGATGACATTCTGGATACTGAAGGCAAAAGCCGATAAGATTGCGTAAATGACACCTCTACTCAAATCAAAGCCTCTTTCCTAGTGTTTGGCCGCAATGGCGTCGACGAAGGACAAGACAGCTTTCTTCATGTCTTCCTTGTCGATGGAGTCGCTGAAGCGGATGGGCTTATCCTTGAGGTCCGCCAAAGGCTTGGGCAGGGCGATGCCCGTGACGCTGCTGATGTCGGCCAGCATGTCAAAGGGATCATCGCTCTGACGCAGGGCCAGGGCTTCGCAGATGACCGGCGGGAACTTGTAGGGATGAGCCGTTGCCATGATGACCGTGTGGCGGCCTTCGTCGAGGCCCTGGCGATGGCGGTTCATGCCGACGCCGTAAGCGACGGCCGTGTGCGGGTCGAGGAGATAGCCGAAATCATTGTAGACGTGGTTGATGACGGCTTTCGTTTCATCGTCGTCAATCCAGCCGCCTTCAAATTCCTGGCGCAGCGTCTTCAATTCGTCAGCCGATACGCTCATCTTCCCCGTTTCCAGGAGGTCCTTTTCCCACTGGGCCACTTTGGCGGCATCTTCTTTGGCGACGTAGAACAAGAAGCGTTCAAAATTGCTCGACAAGAGGATGTCCATGGACGGGCTCGACGTCGTGTAGAAGTCGCGGTTCATGTCATAGACGCCGGTTTCAAAGAAGTCGGCCAGGACCTTGTTCTGGTTAGATGCGCAAATCAACTTGCCGATAGGCACGCCCATCTTCTTGGCAAAATAGCCAGCCAGGATATTGCCGAAGTTCCCCGTCGGGACGATGACATCGAACGTTTCGCCTTCGCTGATGGCGCCGTTATCGACGAGGGAGACATACGTCGATACGTAGTAGGCGACCTGCGGGAACAAGCGGCCGATGTTGATGGAATTGGCGCTGGAGAAGAGGACACCCTTGTCGTTGGCATAGGCGTTGACTTCAGCACTGGTAAAGACGCGTTTCAAAAAGCTCTGGGCGTCATCGAAATTGCCATAAATGGCCGATACCTTGACGTTATTCCCTTCCTGCTTCTGCATCTGCTGCTTCTGCATGGGGCTGACGCCTTCGCTGGGATAAAAGACCATGATATTCGTACCGGCCACGTCCTTGAAGCCTTCCAGGGCGGCCTTGCCCGTATCACCGCTGGTCGCCGTCAGGATGAGGATATCCCGGTCCTCTTTTTCCTGCTTCTTGGCAGCCGTCAGTAAATACGGGAACAAGGACAAAGCCAGGTCCTTGAAGGCCAACGTCCGGCCGTGGAACAATTCGGCAATGGACAAATCCGTATCGATGGAATGGAGCGGTACGATGCGGTCATCGCGGAAGGTCATATCATTATAAGCCGAAGCAATCATCTGCTTCCGTTCTTCTGCCGTGAAATTCGTAAAGAAATGGGACAATACGGCTTCAGCAATCTCCTGATAAGACTTGCCAGCCAGTTCTTTATAGGACAGGACCTTTTCCGGGAACGATTCCGGCACATAGAGCCCTCCGTCCGCAGCCAGTCCATGCAGGAGCGCATAAGACGGCGAAACACATTCGTCAGATCGTGTACTTCTAAAATTCATCGATGAAATCCCCCTTTTCAGCTAACCTCATAGAATAGCTATAAGTATTTATATTATAAAGGGAAATAGCCACATTGTCCACTATTCTGTGAATTGGCCTAACGGCCCCGCAGTTCGCAGTTCGCCTCGGACTCAAAATGCCGCTTTGCGGCAACAAACTCAGAATGACGACATCGCCTCGAGTGAACCTCAGCTCGTAAAAAAGGCCCCAAGTGGGGCCTTCGTAGGGGAGCTGGCCGCCAAGGCGGTCTGAGAGGTTAAAGGACATTCCCTACGCATAAGGCCACAGGCTGTGTATTTTTTCGACCTGTAACCGCGTTCTTTACCATCGCCTGACTGCGCTATCATACGTTATTTACTAATAAAATCATAAATATTTACCCTAAGCTAGGCTTTGACAGCCACCCCTTCCAGATGCAGGAGAGCGATTTTTTTATCGATGCCGCCTGCATAGCCTGTGGCTCTACCATTAGCACCTAAGACGCGATGGCAGGGAATGATGATGGAAATGGGGTTATGCCCTACGGCGCCGCCGATGGCCTGAGCCGACATCTTCTTTCCCGTCCGTTCTTCAATCTGCTTGGCCAGGTCGCCATAGGTCGTCGTCTGACCATAGGGAATCTGGCAGAGCAGATACCAGACGAGGCGGCGGAACTCACTGCCCTGCGGCGCCAGGGGCAGCGTCATAATAGCCGGCATCCGCCCGGCAAAATAATCATCCAGCCAGTGCGCCGCCTTGCGCAGGATAGGCGTATCCTCTTCACGTAGGACTTCCCCCTGCAAGGCACCATAACAATACTTCTGCCCTTCAAACCAGGCCCCGACCAGCGCCGTATCACTAGCCGCCAAAATCATCGGACCCAACGGCGATTCATACATCATTTTGTAGTACATCTGTTTCACCCTCTCTCTACTTCTGAAAGTAATATCTCTTTAGATTGCAATAATTCAGGATGGCGAACCATATAGCCAGTTAAATTTTTCCAAGCTTCATTCTCTGCGATATAGGGAATAGGTTCTTCACAAATTTCATTTTCGGCGTGATTTTCCCCCAATGGTTGGTAAAAATTATTTTCAAAAGTCCCATAAGCATCTGGACGAAGCCAATGGTATGGAGAAACTAAGTGGTCAATAGGTTCAGTTAAAGAAGAAAATAACGAATAATACGTAAATCCCTTAGGGGCTATTAATTCAAAAATGGTCGGCATAATATTCATATGGCTGCCAATAGTATTACCAGCAAAAATGCTTTGATCTAAATCGCGATGATTCAGCATAAATACCGGACAATGGCGTTCTCGGATAGAGCAGTCACGATTCATTAAGGAAGTCTTTTGTAAAGGAGTCATCGTAATAGCATGGTCTGCCGTAACAATAAATAAGCTATCTGGGTAAACTTTACGCATAGTGTCAATAAAATTCCCAATAGCCTGATCCGATAACCAAAATGTACCTAGATTTTTTTGCAATTCTTTACTCTGTTTTATATCTTCAGGAGCATTGGGCATAACAGCTTCTGTATCATAGCCGTATTTTTTCAAATTAATTTTAAACGGCCCATGATAAGATGTGGTGTAGACAAAGTGGAACGATAGCTGGTCCGGATTGTCTTTCTGAATCAGTTCAGCTGCTTTTTCCAAAAAGACATTATCATAGACACCAACCCAAGTCTTGGGAGCATGAGGACCGCAAAAATCGGTAGCCGTCATGACTCGGTCAAAGCCGCAAGCAGGAGCAAACTGATTGAAATTTCCATAAGTTACATTACCACCATACCAGTATGTCGATGTATAGCCTAACTTTTTCAACTGAAGAGGCAGTGCAGTCGGTACTGTTCCCTGCCAAAACGTTTCTTTTTCATTTAATTCTAACCCAGCATCAAAAATACCTGACATCAAGCTAACAATAGAGGGTCTCGAAATAATACCTGCCGACAGGGAATTGGTTAATATTGCCGTATGTGGATCATTCATTAGCCGTTTCCCACCTGACGTAATATTTAAGCATGCATATGCTGGATCAAATAGCTGCTGTAAATAACTTTCACCAACAAGAAGAAAAATATGCGATGGTTTAGAGATTCTAGGACCTTTCGCATGGTGTTGGAACGCATATACGGGATTAGGATACTTTTCAATATTGTCACGACCTGCTGGCAGAATAGCCTTTAAAGATGTTAAATCTTCTTCATCACTATGCTTGTAAGCATCATTCAATTTGTGTTTTTTTACTTGTTCCAAGGCGACTAAATCATCTACCGTAGCTTTAGCAAAAAAAATGTCCTTCTTAACAATGCTGGGAATTGTATCCCATTCCGGTTTATCGTCGTGGCTTAAAGTTCCTCCATAACGGAACCAATAAAACCCTAAAATAATGGCAACACATACAATAACATTAAAACCATACGCTAGGATAGGGGAGGAAAAATGAGGATAACTAACACTTGGCAAATAAAGGAAGGCTTGAATAGAAAATTTAACAATCCACCAATAAGGAATCCCTATAAGTATAAATAAGAGTCCATGGTCCTGATGAAAAAAAATATCAAGCAAGTTATGCTTTTCCGCCTTTCCACCAAGACGTAAAATCTGATTATAAGTGTCATGAAAATGATTGTAAAAAATCATTTTACCAACAAAAGCAATATAAAGCACCATAGCATATATCATGCCAGCCCAAAGCCTTACATCATTTCCTAGTGCATAATAGGAAGTAAAAAATAGCCCGGGCAATGAAACAAAAATAAGTGGCAATAAAAATGCATATGCATTAAAATCCATGCCCCACCAAAAGCCGTATCGAAAGCAATGCCATACGACATTCCATCGTCCTTTCAACGTTTCATAAGGCGAATAGACTTTAATAAATACAGCGCGAAATATCGCACATAAAATAGGAAAAATTAGAAACAGTTTTATATCCTGCTGCATCGATAAAAAAAATTGTTCAAACACGATAACACCTCATCATAAAAATAATGGATTTATACTTTGTAATAAGCTTTATACCATTGGGCGAATTTCCCCAGCCCTTCTTCAATCGTCGTTTCCGGCTTGAAATCGAAGTCGCGCTGTAATTCGCTGACGTCAGCATAGGTCTGGTATACATCACCAGGCTGCATGGGCAGATATTCTTTTTCTGCCGTTTTGCCCAGGGCCTTTTCCAGGACTTCAATAAAATGCATGAGCTGTTCCGGTTTATGGTTGCCAATGTTATAGATTTTATACGAATCGCCTAGTTCATTTTTCTTCGGCGGATTGCACAGCATGTGTTCAATGCCGGTGACAATATCATCGACATAGGTGAAGTCCCGATACATGTCGCCGTGATTATAAATCTGGATTGCCTCTCCTCTGCGAATCTTATTGGCAAATTTGAAATAAGCCATGTCGGGGCGGCCGAAAGGCCCATAGACGGTAAAGAAACGCAACCCTGTCGCCGGGATGCCATAAAGATGGCTATATGTGTAAGCCATGAGTTCGTCGGACTTCTTCGTCGCTGCATAGAGACTGATGGGATGGTCGACATTATCGGTCGTCGAAAAAGGCGTCTTCTGCTGATTGCCATAGACCGAAGAACTGGAAGCAAAGAGCAAATGAGATACCTTATGATGACGGCAGGCTTCGAGGATATTAAAGAACCCGATAATGTTGGAATCGATATAGGAGCGGGGATGGTCGATGCTGTAACGCACTCCGGCCTGGGCCGCCAGGTTTACGACAATATCCGGCTGAAATGACGTAAAGATATCATTCACGACTTTTTCATCAGCCAAGTCCCCTTTGACGAAGGTAAATGCCGGGAACTGGCGTAGAATATCCAGCCGACTTTCTTTCAAGGAAACATCATAATAATCGTTAAGGTTATCCAGGCCAAGGATGGTGGCCCCCATGGCCAGCAGGCGCTTGGCCAAATGGAATCCAATAAAACCGGCGGCACCGGTAATCAAGACTTTGTTTGCACTATCAAAAGGTTTAAAATCTGTCATTATCATCGACTCCCTCTCAATCGCGGTCAAAGATATCCCGCGTATAAACTTTATTCTGAACGTCGCTGAGTTCTTCTGCCCAGCGGTTAGAAATAATAATATCGCTCATTTTTTTGAACTCGTTCAAGTCACGGATGACGCGGGAATGGAAAAAGTCATCTGCTTTCAGGGTCGGTTCATAGACGACGACTTCGATGCCTTTGGCCTTGATGCGCTTCATGACGCCCTGGATGGCCGAAGCCCGGAAATTATCTGAATGGCTCTTCATCGTCAGCCGATAGACACCGACAATGCGAGGATTCTTGGCGATGATCATATCGGCAATATGATCCTTCCGCGTCCGGTTGGCAGCGACAATAGCTGAAATGAGGTTCTGCGGGACATCCTGATAATTGGCCAAAAGCTGCTTCGTATCCTTCGGCAGGCAGTATCCGCCGTAACCAAAGGAAGGATTGTTATAAAAATCGCCAATGCGAGGATCGAGGCAGACACCTTCGATGATTTCCTTCGTACTCAGCCCGCGCATTTCAGCATACGAATCGAGTTCATTGAAATAGGCTACGCGCAAGGCCAAATATGTATTGGCAAAGAGCTTGATGGCTTCCGCTTCCTTCGAACCAGTAAACAACATGGGGATATCCTTCTTCACCGCGCCTTCGGCCAGCAGATCGGCAAAGACTTTGGCCCGTTCCGACCGTTCACCGACGACAATACGCGACGGATGGAGATTATCATACAGGGCCTTGCCTTCCCGCAAAAATTCCGGCGAGAACATAATATTTTCGGTATGGTAGCGTTCTTTGATATGCTGGGTGTAGCCGACAGGAACTGTCGATTTAATGACCATGACCGCTTCCGGATTGATACCCAGTACTTCTTCTATGACCGCTTCTACAGAAGATGTATCAAAAAAATTCTTCTGCGGATCATAATTGGTCGGCGTCGAAATAATGACGAAATCTGCATCCGTGAAAGCCTCTACGGGGTCCAAGGTCGCCTTGAAGTGTAAATCACCACGCTGCAAAAAAGCCGAAATATCACTATCTATAATTGGTGATTTCCCTTTATTTAATAAAGCTACTTTTTCTGGAATAATATCTAAAGCAATGACATCATTATGCTGTGCCAGCAACATACTATTTGAAAGACCAACATACCCGGTCCCGGCAATCGCTATATTCATATAAATTCCCACTTTCCTTTTAGCATATTATATTTATTATACCATAAAATTCCATTCAGACCATTATGATGCTTTTGAAAAACAAAGAGAAACAAAGAGTTTGTTACAAATATAGCCCCTATAGATTGTAATAAGAATCTATAGAGGCTATATTATAAGCACGAAGTATTTAAATATGCAATTTATAACGAATCCGTAACCATGAATACCAAAAAATACCTTTAAAATATCCTGCCATATTTCCATGCGCTTTCTGATATCGTCCCCACTGCTGGAAATCATGATAATTTTCAGGCTTCTTTATCGGTAAAATATTAGTAATAGTAGGCCAAGGCGATAGTGCATTGTATTTCCGCCACTGTGCGTCAAAATCCGTCAATACCATTTGCCAAGGTTTCCGGCGCCCCGTCCAATGAATAAAAACGCTATCACCTTGGTCATATGCACCGCCATCGTAAACATTGTAGCAAGCAGGTAAGTGATAATTAGCTCCATCAAAAACAAGATTTAAAACATCTTGACTTTGCCCTAAAAAACGTTCACGCGGTTCATTTTGATATGAAAATGCCTTTTCTGTAATAGAAGCATTTTCCCATGAATTTACATCAACAACCATAACCCCATCGTTAAAGTATTTTCCACTCTTTAATTTTAAAAAGTCCGCTCGATAAGTAATCGCTGAATCTCGTTCCGATACAGCCCCCATGGGTGTACCATTCATATCTAAATGGCATAATGGCTGAATAGAATTGACACACATTGTATCGGCATCAAGATAAATATATTTCTTTACCTTTCCTTTCAACACCTTAGGCATATATAATCGTGCATATGTAATTCTTGAAAAACGAGAAACCTTAATATGAAAGTCCTCAAATGGCTTCATGTTCAAAATATACACAACGCATCTGCAATTCCATTTTTGAGCCAAAGTTCTAATTTTTTCTCGGTTTTCCCTATCACAACTATCCGTAAAAACATAAAATGTAAAGTTCATTTCTTTATTATTTTCCAAAACAGAAATAATAGAAACTCCCATAATGTGAATAAATTGATTATTAACATTATAACAAATATGGCAACTTGGCTGAGATTCTTTCAAATAATTATAGTCATATTGGGTAGTAATAAAATTGTCTTTGCTAAAAAAGTTATCGCTAAACGATTTCACTCATATCATCTCCATTATACGAGATATTTCTTTTTGAACCATAGATACAGTTACCGCCTCTACACAATCATTTTTCTTACATTTGCGTGGCCCAATGCAAATATGTTTTCCCGAACAAGGCAGATATGCACTAACAGCTCCTGTATATTCCCCTGCCGGTTTGTATATAGCTGGTGAATTATGTGTAAAGATAGTAATAACCGGACACCCCGCCGCACCTGCAATATGTGACGTTCCGGTATCCAAAGTCAATACCAAATCAATTTGACGGAATAAAGCGATTAATTCTGAAAAAGATGTTTTACCAACAACATTAATACATGAATCTTTGTGATTCATATATTCAATAATTTGATAAACTTTATTAGTATGTTTTGGGATACCTGTCATAATAATGACACTATTATATTTTTCTATTAGCCAATCTGCAATAACAGAAAATTTATCTGACGGCCAATCTTTAAATCCATCTGTCGTCGCTACACAAAAAGCTATTTTCTTTTTATCATTACCAGCAGGTTTTAATAATTGGGTTGCAGTTTGCATATCAACATTAGATGAAGGGCGAAAGCTCGGAGGAATAAATTTCATTTCCGAATCATTCGTATATAAACACATTAAATGTTGAAAACTTTCCGACATTCTATGCTCTTTATAATTCCACCCATCTGAAAACGATAAATCATTGGTATAAAACCATTTTTCCCAACCTAATTTCCATCCTAGAGCTTGCTCCATACTAATTCGAATCGGAATATGTGCAAACCATTTCATTAAAGTAACTCGTTCGCGAGGATCAAGAGAAATTCCTATATCAAAGTTATATTTACGGAGCATCTTTCCCATACGATATACATCCATATATCCACCTTTACTTTGATACGTATAGGGAATGACTTGATCGATACCTTCAAAAAATGAAGCTACATAGGCTAAATTCGCGGTTGCCAAATATATAATTTCAGAATCGGGATATGCTTTTTTTAAAACAGGGATAACCGAGGAAGACATAATCATGTCCCCTAAATGCATAATACCGTCAATAAATATTTTAATATGTGACATATAATAGCCTCTCCTCAATAATCTTCATCATAAAAAAGCGAATCAATATGGCGTTCAAGTCGTTTATATTCAACAAATAGTTTTTTTTCAAGAATATTGTTGTAATAATTATTGAAAATAACGATTGTTACTTGTAAAGTACTTTCTTGATTATGACAGATACCTCATTCAAGACAATTTCATTTATTTATACACAAATAAATCTCTAAAATATCAGACATATTGTCAAAATCGATAGGATAACAAAGGCAAAATATCAGATATCCTCATACAAACGTAGACTACATCCCGTAATGAACCAAAGTGTTTTCACTGCAGCTGACATTCCTAATGTATAATCAAAAAAACCTACAACAATAAAACCGATCCAAGCACAAAAACCGATTAAGCTATACGGACAATTCCACCTCCTAAATATCCACAACGAATAAATTATAAATACTATCAAGCCGATAAAGCCCATAAAGCCGCTGTCTACAACTGTCTGCACATAGTTATTATGGAAGTGACCGAGCCCTTGCGTATCCGCCGCAGTACGATAATTTTGGAGATAAACCTTGCCCCCCTGTAAGATTCCATATCCAATAATAGGTTTTTCTCGTACCATAACTGTTGCACTCTTCCAAGCTTCGATACGGTCACCATTTGATCGATCCGTTGTTATATTCGCTATGGAAGCTGCACGTTGTTGCAACTGAGGAGTCGCTACTATTGTACCTGTTATACAAATAAAAATTGCTACTAAGGCAAAACATTTTTTAGGACTCCATTTTGCACCTTGATAAAGCACAAAAGGCATGACAGCTAGAATCCCCACCCAAGAACTTCTTGTTCCACTAGCGATTGCCCCCAAAACAATACAGACCGCACAGAAGAACAACCAATTTTTATACAAAGTATATTTTTTTTGTGAAATCCACAAGATGATACTAGCTGGAAAAACTGTAGCGACTATGCTAGCATGGCGAAGCCAACCATCTCCGAGGCCTTGTGCTCGGGATGCCTGTGTGATAAACCGCTCAGCAAGTGTTGCAATCCCATCAATAGCCATAAAAACAATAAAGAAAAACAAAGCCTTCTTGATAGCCTCATTATCAACTTTTAGAAAAATCAATATAATCAACACAAAAAAGCGTAGTACAAAATAATCAATGTATTTAAAAAATGAATATTCAGTATTTAAACTAAAAATTGCTGATGGCAATACCATTAGTGCAAAAAACACATAGATAAGAAAATATCTTTTAATTTGTATCGGTAAAAACAATTTCTCACCAGAACGATATCTGTGATAGGTATCAATAGTAAAAAATATAATAGCAAATGCATAAAACACATTTCCAACAGCAATAGTAAGACGCTGTATACATATTGCCAAAGTAATCATAATAAGACATAAGTGATTGAATTTTATTCTATTTATAGGCCCAATTATTTTCTCCATCAAATTGACAAATGCAAAATTATTAAATTTCATTAATTTCCACTCTTTCTCAGCCTAAAATCATTTTCCAAAAAAATGCCCACCTAATGCGAAAATTCTGTCTTGTAATTGATTTTCCCTTCATATCTTCACTCGGTTGAGGCATAGGTTGATTATTAAAAGTTGTCCATTTTAAATAATCATAATACAACTTATTGAAAGGACCATTTAAAGAAAATTCCCAAGGTTTATACCTTCCAGCCCAATGAAAAACAGCCAGATTTTTCATAGCTTCTAAAGCCTTTACCCTTAATGAAGCATGACATAGTACTTTTAAGGGCATCGTAAATACAGGCGGAATAACATTCCATCTAAGCGGGATTTTTTTCCAATTGTTCATAAAAACCTTATTCAGGCCATCTTGATCGTGATGACGGAAAGCATGTTGAGTTACCGTACCAATAACTAAGCTTCCATATCTTTTTTGCCGCCACTGTTGTAAATCCATGATAAGAACGCCTGAATTAAAATAAGGGTCTCCCTCCGGCAAGCCTAACGTCTCAAACTTTTGCCGCCGCATCCTTTTGGATTTCATAATGCCAAAATCACAAACTGCACCTAGTGGCTTCCCCTCTAGGGAAAAGTTCCATAATTTCTCCACATCATCTAATACGACTAAATCTGTGTCAAAATAGATAACCTTAGTGACAGTTTCCGGAAGCACTTGATCAATAGTAAGTCGCAAATAAGCAGCTTTACTAATATGACCACTAGTAAAGCCATGAACCTTTTTATCATCCACTGAAATAAACTGAACTTCCCCTTTTAAATCATGTACAGTCTGCATAATTAAGTCTTGATTTTCTGATGAAATATCATCATTCAAGACATAGAAGTATATTTTTTCTGGATGCAAGGTGTTTTTCAAAATTGATGCACAGGCTACTGCCAAATGTTGCGCATAATTATTATCAGCTGCTAAAACAAGCGTAATTTTTTCCATTTTCAATCCTTTTCATTTTTCTTCTGCAATTCATACAATTTCACATATTTAAGCATAGTATAAAAGCCATGCTGCCCACATGAAATAATTCCCATCCAACCATCTAAAAAAGCTCTTTTGATAAGTAAAGCTCTCAAGGCGCCTAAACTTGCATGTAAAAAGGCTGTTCCTAAAGATACTCTTTTTCCTTGCTGATATCTTTCTTCCGCCCAAATTGTTGTATAATAATCTGCCTTCATTAGCCACTGATGCCAGCTTTTATAAGTATAATGCTGCATTTTACCTTTCAGTATTTCTTTAGGTAAATTACATTCTGGATGCTCATGGACTTTACCAACCCAATGTACCTTATCCCTTGGAAACAATCTGTATACACAATCTGGAGAAAAAATTCCATGATGGAATTCATATCCGTTAAAAAGCATATACCTTTCCATGCCATATTGACGTGCTTTATTATTACTCTGAACAATACTTGTTATATATTCACATAAAATTTTATCAAGGCGTTCATCGGCATCAAGGTACATAATCCACTCAGAATCAGTTTGCGTAAGAGCAAAATTTCGTTGAGCTGCAAAATCATCATTCAGTTCATGAAAAACAGTCCTTGCGCCCTCTTTTAATGCTAAATTTATCGTAGAATCTGTACTCCCCGAATCAATAACCAACACATCGTCCGTGCATTTTTTTGCATTTTTAATCGCATTTTCAATATATGTTTCCTCATTTTTAGTTAAAATGACAATCGTCAATGTGCTCATAAAGTCCTCATTTCTTTACCAATGAAAAATATCGTCATCTGTCTGATACGCATTAATAACTATGTTACATAGTACCATATCCCCCGGTCAAAGTACAGTCAAGCCGCATCCTTCCTAGTATAGGAGGAGAAGGACAGCGCTAAATACGGTGCATCCTGATAGTATCTTGCTATTTATTATATTTTCAATTTTCTTGCCGGGAACTTGCCGTATTGTTGATTCCAATCCTGTATAGTCCACACATGTACTTCATCAATGAGTTTCTCACCGCTATTAAATTCACAGGTATGATTTTCATCTTGAAAATCGGGTGTGTCAAGAGTTTTGTGTAAATCGATTCAATAAGCAACATCGTATTGCTGCATAAGCTGAGACATCCTGTCGT
>NZ_JBBMEU010000055.1:0-14768 GCF_040096415.1 Megasphaera intestinihominis | reverse complement strand
GAGAAGTAGGCCAGGGCTGGGAAGACGGCGCCAGTACGGACGAAGGTGAGGAGTTCCATGTTGTACGTCGAAAAGGTCGTGAAGCCGCCCAGGATACCTGTGACGAAGAAGAGTTTGACGATGGGCGACAGGTCGCTGCTTTCGGAGAAAAAGACGAAGAGGATGCCGATGCAGAAGGACCCGATGAGGTTGGCCAGGATGGTGCCGTATGGGAAGAATACGCCGCCGTGGAGGTTGGCCAGTTCTGTGAGTAAATAGCGCAGGGCTGCGCCGATGCCGCCGCCGAGGGCGACGAAGAGGACTTTTTCCATGAATAGGACTCCTTTTTTTATGAAATAAGCGGGCCGCCCTTTGGGACGGCCCCTACGGAAGCGGTCCGTGGGACCGCGGCGGCCTGAGGGGTTCTTTCAAAAGGCTCGTCTCATAGGAGAGCTGTCAGCGCAGCTGACTGAGAGGTTGCTTTTGCAACGCGGCCTGCGGTAATTCAACCTCTCCGGCCCGTTGGGCCACCTCCCCCTATAAGGGGAGGCTTTGCGACCTGCGGCCTGCGGCCTGCGAACATCAATTAATACCATAACACGATGGGAGCGGCGATGCAAGACACGGCTGGCCCATCGGGACATTCTGTGATACAATATAGGATACCTAACGAACGATGAATGAAAGGAGGGGGATGCATGAGCTGGCAAGTAGAGAAAGCGCTGGATGATCTGATGGCCCAGGAAACGGGGGCTGTACAGTATCCTTTCGGCACGCGTCATGCCATGGCTATCTGTTATCCCAATACGTATGACGTGGCCATGAGCAATCTGGGGATGCAGATCATCTACCGCGAAGTGAACGGCCGCGAGGACTGGCTCTGCGAACGGGCTTTCCTGCCGGACAAGGACCTCATGAAGGTCTTCGAGAAGACAGGGGAACCGCTCATTTCCCTGGAGAACCGCCGGCCCCTGTCGGATTTCGAGATTCTCGGTCTGTCGGTCAGTTTTGAAATGGACTATTTCAACGTGCCGACGATCCTGGAAATGGGGCGCATCCCCGTCCTGGCCGCTGACCGCGATGATGACGATACGCTCGTCGTCATGGGCGGGCCTGTCGCCTTTTTCAATGCCGAACCGCTGTCGCCTTTTGTCGACGTCGTCCTGGTCGGCGAAGGGGAGCGCTTCATCCATACCTTCCTCGACGCCTATGGAGAAGGAAAGGCCCAGGGCCTGTCCCGTCACGACCTGCTGCGCTATCTGGCTACCCATGTCCCAGGCGTCTATGTGCCGTCCCTGTACCGCCACGAATACGATGACGACGGGCACGTCGTGCGCATCGTTCCGGAAGAGGGCATCCCGGCCAAGGTCGAACGCCAATGGCACGAGCTGACCCAGCCGGCGGAAACGGTCATCGCCACGCCGAATACGGAGTTCGGCGCCATGTACCTCATCGAGATTGCCCGGGGCTGCGGCCGTCACTGCCGCTTCTGCATGGCCGGCTACTGTTACCGCCGTCCCCGCGTCCGTCCGCTGGAATACGTCAAGTCCGCCGTCCTGCGCGGCAAGGCCCTGGGCAAGAAAATCGGCCTCATGGGCGCGGCCATTTCCGATTATCCCTATATCGACGAACTGGTCACGTTCATCCGCGACCAGGGGCTGGCCTTTTCCTGTGCGTCCCTGCGGGCCGACTCGATTACGCCGGCCATCGTCAAGGGCCTGGCCGAAAGCGGCCAGAAGACGATTACCCTGGCGCCGGAAGCGGGCAGCAAGCACATGCGGGACATCATCAACAAGGGCATCACGGAAGAGCACCTGCTCCATTCCATCGACCTGGCGACGGCAGCCGGTATCCGCCACGTGCGCATGTACATCATGGTCGGCCTGCCCATGGAAACCGATGATGATATCCAGGGCATCGTCGATATGACCCGCCGCGTCCAGCAGCACATGGCGGCCATCGGCAACCTGAGCCGCATCACCCTGAGCATCAACCCCTTCATCCCCAAGCCCTTCACGCCTTTCCAGTGGATGGCCATGACGGAAAAGAAGGTCGTCGAGAAACGGCTGAATTTCCTCAAGAAGGCCTTGAAGGACAAGCAGATCGAGCTGCTCATCGAGCCCCTGCGCTCGGCCTATATCCAGGGCGTCCTGTCCCGGGGCGACCGCCGCGTCGGCGACCTCCTGGTCAAGGCCCATGAATACGGCGGCGTCAAGGGCTGGAAACGGGCGGCCAAGGAGCTTCATTTCGATATTAAAGGATTTTTATATGACCAGCGGCCGACAGACGCCGTCATGCCCTGGGATACGATCGACACGGGACTGGTGCCGACGTACCTGACGGACGAGCTGAAAAAAGCCAAAGACGGGGAATTCACCATCCCCTGTTTCGACGGCTGCCGACGCTGTCACATTTGTGGAGGATATCATGACTAAGTGGGTAGAACATGGTAATGGAATCTGTTGGGAAGAGAGCACCCTCCTGGCAGATGCCGGCCTGCGCCATGGCGTGACCGGCAAGAGCGGCGGCGTCAGCGAGGCACCGTTCACGTCGCTGAACCTGGGGCTCCACGTCGGCGACCAGCCCAAGGCCGTCCTGGAGAACCGGCGCCGCCTCTGTGCCCTCCTGGGCTATCCCATGCAGAAGCTGACGACGGCTCAGCAGACCCACGAAGACCACGTCGTCGCCGTGGGACCGGCAGAGATCGGCTGCGGTGCCGGCAGTTATGCCGATGCCCTGGCCCATACGGACGCCATCATGACCAACCTTCCCGGCGTGCCGCTCATGCTCTGCATCGCCGACTGCGTGCCGGTCATCGTCTACGATCCGGTGAAGCGGGCCGTCGCCGTCATCCACGACGGCTGGCGCGGTACGGTCCAGCGCCTGGCGGCCAAGACGGTCTTTGCCATGCGCCTGGCCTACGGGTCGGACCCGAAAGACCTCCTGGCCTATGTGGGGCCTTCCATTTCCCGGGCCCATTACGAGGTCAGCGAGTCTACGGCCATGGCCTTCCGCCGCCTGGGGACGGCTTATGGGAACTGCGCCGGCGAAAAAGATGGCGTCTGGTCCGTTGACTTGTGGCAGGCCAACCGGCTGCTCCTGGAGGAAGCGGGCCTTCGGCCGGACCACATCGAAGTCACGACGAGCTGTGCCTTTGCCGAGGAAGGGAAGTTCTTTTCCTATCGCCGCGACGGCGGTCATACGGGCCGCATGGGGGCCTTTGCTGTCCTTTGAAAAGCAGATGGGACAAATTTTTAAATATGACTAGCTTTTATAGCCTTAACTATATATAATAAAAGAAGTGTAATGTTTTATAAATATATGAATATATATAATCACATGCACTACGGAGGGATAGGCTTGATTAAGGAAAATCTTGAGGCAGTAAATAAGAGAATTGCCGATGCAGCTGCCCGCGTCGGCAGGACTGACAAAATTACGCTTGTCGCAGTCACGAAGAATCATCCCGTAGAAATGATGGAAGAAGCCGCTAAATGCGGTGTCACCGACGTCGGTGAAAATCGGGTCCAGGAAGCACTTCAGAAGCTGGAAGCGTTCCCGGATAACCATTTGACCTGGCACTTAATCGGTCATTTGCAGACCAATAAGGCCAAACATGCCGTCGAACACTTCGACCTCATCCACTCGATCGATTCCGAACACCTGCTCAAAGCTGTGGATAAGGAAGCCGGCAAGATCGGCAAAGTACAGGATATTCTCCTGCAGGTCAATGTGGCCCGCGAAGAAAGCAAATTCGGCATGGAAGTGGAAGACTTCCCGGCTATGTGCGAAATGGCCAAGACCATGGAACACGTCCGCGTCCTGGGCCTCATGTGCATCGCCCCGAATTACGACAACGTAGAGGATGTACGGCCTGTATTCCGCATTGCCCACGCTTTGTATGAAGACATGAAGCCGAAGTTTCCGGAAGGTCAAATCCGTTACCTGTCTATGGGCATGACCCATGATTTTGAAATAGCAATCGAAGAAGGCGCCAATGTCGTCCGCGTAGGTACGGCAATCTTTGGGCCCCGTAATTACTAAGGAGGAGTATTCACCATGGGAGTAAAGAAAGTTTGGGATAAATTAGTAGGTACTGTAGGCGGCGTCAACGAAGACGACGAATTTGAAACAGACGAATACGAGGATGAAGAAGAAATGGAAGAAGAACGCGCACCGCGCCGCACGCCGGCTGTAGCCCCGCGCCGTTCCGGCGTCAATTATGCAGCACCTCAGGAAAAACCGCTGCGCATGGTCATCGTCGAACCGGAAACCTTTGACGATTCCCAGAGCATCGCCGATTATATCCGCGACCGCAAACCCGTCGTCATCAACTTTGAATCGACGCCGGACGACATTGCCAAACGCGTCGTCGATTTCGTCAGCGGCGCTACGTATGCCCTGGACGGCAACATCCAGAAGGTCGGCAAGGAAATCTTCCTTTGCGTACCGAGCAATGTCACCGTCGACCACGGCAAGCGTGACGACTACGGCGATTTCAATACGCCGCCCCTGGCCTGGAACAGCAACAACAATAACAACAACGGCAGCAGCACGCCGCAGCACTAGTAATTGAGGGATCAGTTTGAAGAACAGAGATCGGATTATCCGATATTATCAGGGAACCGATAATGGCAAGCTCGCCGCCCGCCTTATCGACTTGGCCGACAGCACGGCCAAGGGCCGCCCTTATGCGGTCAGTGAGTTCGTATCTCCCGGTGCCGTCCAGATCGGCGAGACCATCCAGGCCCACGTGCCGTCCCTGGTCCTCAAGACCTTTGGCGGCTATGAAGGGGCAGAACGGGTCAAGCTGGCTTTCGTCAGCGCCGATTACGACGGGCCTGTCGATTTCGGCATCACCGCCTGCCGCCTGTCCTGGGATGACCGCTACCGGCTCCTGGGGCACCGCGACGTCCTGGGCTCGCTCATGAGCCTCGGCGTCGGCCGCGAACGCTTCGGCGACATCATCATGCAGGATGCCGGCGCCGTCCTCTTGGCCGATACGAAACTCGTCCCGTATTTACAGCAGAATTTCACTAAAATTGCCATGGTATCCATTGCCATCGAAGAGATGCCCCTGTCGGACATTGCGCCTCGCCAGGAAAAAGTCAAGGAAATCAAGACGACCGTCGCATCGCTCCGCCTCGATGCCATTGCATCTTCGGGCTTTGGCATTTCCCGTACCAAGGCGGCCGAAGCCATCAAGGGCGACCGGGTCCAGGTCAACTGGCAGCCTGCCAAGGGACCGAGCCAGGACGTCAGTCAGGGCGATGTCATTTCGCTGCGCGGCAAGGGCCGGATGGAACTGGCCGAGATCACGGGTACGTCCAGGAAGGGCCGTATCGGCGTCTTGCTGAAGCGGTATATGTAATTCCCTTTCACACGGAGGAAATACCATGCTTACACCAATGGATATTCACAACAAAGAATTTAAACGCGGCTTCCGCGGGTACAGCGAAGAAGACGTCGATGCTTTCATGAACAACATCGCCGGCGACTACGAAAAGGTATACCGGGAATACTGCGAATTGAAGGAACGCTGCGACAGCCTGCAGGACAAGCTGACGCAGTATGAAAAGATGGAAGCTACCATGAACAGTACGCTCATGCTGGCCCAGCAGACGGCGGAAAACGTCAAGGTCTCGGCCCGCAAGGAAGCCGACCTCATCCTGCAGGAAGCGGAAAGCAAGAAGAAGCAGATGCTCGACGAAACGATGATGAATCTGCAGCAGTCCCGGCAGGAATGGGAAAAGCTCAAGGCCCAGACCGGGGCATACCGCGCCAAGTGCCGTGCCATCCTGACCAGCCAGCTCAAGCTGCTCGACGACATGGCCCTCGATGGCGAAGGTGCGGCACCTGTCGCTGCGGATAAATCGGTCGCCGTCAAACCGGCAGCCCCGGCTGTCGCCGTTTCGACCGAAGCCGCGCAGAAAGCCGTACCCGATCATGGCAGCCACGATGACAGTGATGCCAAAAAGGACGCTAAAAAAGCCCAATAATACGTATTTTATGGATATGCTCTCTTTCAGGTATGACGCACGTTAGACCCGGCAGGGAGTATATTTGTTTATAGAGGGGGACAACGATGAAACGATTCTTTCTTTTGCTGGCAGCCTGGTGCTGCCTGGGGCTCAGCGCGGCCCTGGCCTATAATCCCTATGCGCCGAACCAGTTTGACGCCGTAGACCGCAATACCTGGGAATACAAGGCCGTCTACGACCTGTCCAAGGCCGGCCTGACGGGGGTGCCGATGACGCGCTTTGCGCCGTCGTACAACCTGACGCGCTATGAAGTGACGGAAATGATCGCCGCTGCCATGAAGAACCGCAGCAAAGCCACGGCAGACCAGCAGCGGGAAATCGATAAACTGGCCCAGAGCTATGCCGACGACCTGCAGTACGTCAGCGACGCGCCGAAGGAAGCCGAACCGTCCAGTCAGGGCGTCGTCTTCGACTGGAAGGGGGACAAGGCCTGATGAAGCCGGTAAAGATGATCACCATCGACCTCGATGGGACGCTCCTGCGCAGCGACGGCAGCGTGTCGGACCGGACGGTCCGCACCTTGCAGGCAGCCCGCGATAAGGGCGTCGTCGTCGCCATCGCCACGGGACGCATGTACCAGACGGCCCGGCCTTACGGCGACCGCCTGGACCTCGGCGACAGTCCGCTGCTGCTCTTTGCCGGCGGCCTCATCGAGACGCTGGAATCGAAGAAGATTCTCTTCCAGCAGGCCATTCCGCAGCAGACGGCACAGGAACTGGTCGACCTGGCCCGGGAAAAGGGCTGGCAGATGCAGACCTATATCGACGACGTCCTGCGCACGGCCAAGGATGATAAGTGGATCCGCGGCTATGAAGAAATCACGCACAGCAAGGCCTGTATCTGCGGCGACGAATTCTACCGCGTCCAGGGCGACTGCAACAAGCTTCTCAGCCGGGGCGAGCACGACGACCTGGTGGCCCGCAAGGCCCTCATCGAGGAGCGTTTCCCCGGTCAGTTCAACATCCTCTTTTCCATGCCGACATTCCTGGAAATCATGCCCAGCGGCGTCGACAAGGGCAAGGGTATCCGCCGCCTGGGCGAGCTCTACGGCATCACGGCCGATGAGATCATGGCCCTCGGCGATTCCCAGAACGATTTGGATATGCTCAAAGCCGCCGGTTTCCCCGTGGCCATGGCCAATGCTGCCGACGAAGTAAAGGCCGTCGCGTCTTACGTCACGGCGTCCAACAATGACGACGGCGTCGCCGCGGCGGTTGAGAAATTTGTATTGTAACATTGTCTATATAGGAGGTTCTTATGGACCATTTTCATTTGATCATTGTCACCGGCATGTCCGGTGCCGGTAAGAGCCATGCTGTCCAGGTATTGGAAGACATCGGCTATTTCTGCATCGACAATATCCCGCCGGTCCTGATTCCCAAGTTCGCGGAATTGTGCATCAAAGGCGGCGAACGGGTCCGCCACGTGGCCCTCATCGCCGATATCCGGGGCGGTGAATTCTTTGACGCCATGAGCCAGTGCCTGAAAGACCTCAAGGCCGAAGGCATTTCCTACGAAATCGTCTTCATTGAGGCTTCGGATCAGGCCCTGGTACGGCGCTATAAGGAAACGCGCCGCGTCCATCCCCTGGCCCCGCATGGCCGCATCAGCCAGGGCATCGCCGAAGAACGCAAGCGCCTGGCCTCGTTGCGCCAGAAAGCGGATTTCATCATCGACACGTCGAATCTCAAGCCGAAGCAGCTCAAGGAGATCCTGGTCAAGCGCTATGCCATTACGGACAGCAAGAAGAGCATGACCGTTACCGTCGTGTCCTTCGGCTTCAAGCACGGCATGCCCATCGATGCGGACATCGTCGAAGATGTGCGCTTCCTGCCCAATCCTTATTATATTGAAGAATACCGACATAAATCGGGCCGTGTACCCTGTGTGCGCGACTATGTCGAAAGCTTCCCCATTACCCAGACGTATAAGGAAAAGTGGTTCGATATGATCGACTTCCTCCTGCCCAACTATGAACGGGAAGGCAAGAGCCAGCTGGTCATCGCCGTCGGCTGTACGGGCGGGATGCACCGCAGTGTCTGTATGGCCGAAGCCATGTATAAACATCTCAGGGATAACGGTGTCGACGTATCCATCGAACACCGGGATATCCAGAAGAACGACGTCGAAGAAGATGCGCCGGGGTACGAAGGCGAAGCGTAGGAGGTGCTGTCATGCGTTTTATGAAATGGCTGCATCCGGGCTTGCACATCAAGCGATGGCTCTTTCTCTTCGGCCTGGGCATGATGTGCTCCAGCTTCGGCATTATCCTGACCTTTAACTACCAATGGCTGGGGTCGCTGGAAGAATGGGCTTTCCGCCTGCTCTATGAAGTGACGGGCCATTATAACTATACCATCCTGGCCAGTATGGGCATCCTGGTCATCCTCCTGGGGTTGGTCGTCATGGCCTGGGCGACGCGGCGCCTGATCCGTACCATGATCGGCGTCGTCATGCCCGGCGAATCGGATAACCTCAGCGACCTGATCTTTTCCAACCTCCAGCTGTCCAAAGGGCCGAAGGTCGTCGTCATCGGCGGCGGCACGGGCCTGTCGGTCATGCTGCGCGGCCTCAAGGCCAAGACATATAACCTGACGGCTGTCGTCACCGTCGCCGACGATGGCGGTTCGACAGGCCGCATCCGCCAGGACCTGGATATCATCGCCCCAGGGGACCTGCGCAACTGCCTGGTCGCCCTGGCCGATAAGGAAGGGCTCATGGAAAAGCTCTTCGCCCACCGCTTCGGCGGGTCCGGCAACCTGACGGGCCACAGCTTCGGCAACTTGTTCATCGCCGCCCTCATCGAAGTCCTGGGCGACGTCGAGGAAGCCATGGACGCGACCAGCAAGGTCTTGCGCGTCCGCGGCAAGGTCATCCCATCGTCGGCGGAAAAGCTTCGCCTCAATGCCGAAATGACCGACGGTCGCATCGTCGAAGGGGAATCGCAGATTCCCCATGCCCACGGCAAGATCAAGCGCGTCTTTACGACGCCGGAACACCCCAGGGCCATCCAGTCGGCCGTCGACGCCATCAGGGAAGCCGACGCCATCGTCCTCGGACCGGGCAGCCTCTATACGAGCATCATGCCCAATCTCTGCGTACCCGATATCGTCCAGGCCGTCCGCACCAGCAAGGCGCCGAAGATCTATATCTGCAACGTCATGACCCAGCCCGGGGAAACGGATGATTACACCGTATCCGACCACATCCGGGCCATCAACCGCCAGGCCGGCGGCAAGGTCATCGACTTCGTCATCGCCAACAACGGCGATGTCGATCCGGCCGTCCTCCAGCGCTATGTCGCCCACGGGTCCCATCCGGTCATGATCGACAAGAAGGAAGTCAGCCAGACCGGGGCGACGCTCATCCTGTCGAATTTGATCAACAAGGAAAACAGTGCCACTCACGATACGAAGAAGCTGGCCAACGTCCTCTTTGATCTGATCAACGCCTTGCGGACCGATTTGTCGCCGGAGCTCTTGCATTACTATTTGAAGCGTTACACATTCAACCATCGTTAGGAGGCGGCGCCCTTTGTCATTTGCAGAAGAAGTGAAGAATGAAATCGCCCACTGCAAGCCCGAAAATGCCGCCTGCCGTTTTGCCGAACTGGCAGCGCTGCTCTGCATGGGCGGCTCCCTCATACTCGGCTCGCGCGGGACTATCGGCATCGAATTCAGCACGTCCAATAATGCCGTCGCCCGCAAGGCCCTGAAGATGTGGATGGAATCGTTCCCGGTCCGGCCCGAAGTCCGGGTCCGCCAGGGCCTGCGCCTGCGCAAGAAGAATTACTATATCCTGCGCGTATCGCCGTCGCCGGAAAGCACGGCCATCCTGAAGGATTTGTCCCTGTTTCCGACAGATACGGAATTTTCGGCCATCGACCTCAAGAAGACCGACTGCCAGCGGGCTTTCCTGCGGGGAGCCTTCATGGGCGGCGGGTCCGTCAATCAGCCCAAGGGCGATTATCACCTGGAACTGGTGACGGGCAATGCGGCCTTTGCCGAAAAATTGTTGAAAATCATGCGCCGTTTCCGCCTGCCGGCCAAGACGACGGACCGCAAGGGCGATTATTTGGTTTACATCAAAGAAGGCAATGGCGTGTCCCAATTCCTGCAATACATCGGCGCAGCCCAGGCGTATCTCAAGTTTGAGAGCGTCCGCGTCGTCAAGGGGATGCGCAACAATGTCAACCGCGTCGTCAACTGTGAAACGGCCAATCTCCAGAAGACCGTAGACGCCGCCGTGCGCCAGCGCCGGGCCATTACCTGCATCCAGGAATCGGGCCTGTACCAGTGCATGTCGCCGAAGCTGCGGGAAGCGGCGGAATTGCGCATGGCCAATCCTGAAGCTTCCATGAGTGAACTGGCGGCCCAGTCGGGATTGACGAAATCGGGCTTGTCCCACCGTTTTAAAAAAATCGCTGATATAGCGAAACAGATAGAAGGTCAACGAGAAGATGAAATTTAAGAAACTATGTACCTATATAGCCGGCCTGCTGACGGCCTGTCTGCCCCTGGCCGGCGCCCTGGCAGCGGATCTGCCCGCTGTCGACGACCCGGACGTCATGGACCGCGTCGTCGCCCAGCGTATGCTTCCTATTTCCATGACAGCTCCTGTCGATACGGGGACGCTGCTCCTCTCTGATAGCCCGGAATACGCCGATGGTGACGGGATCCTCTATGGGGATACGGTCAGCGGCGACGTGCGCCTCTATTTCTATCATGTCAACCAGCACCAGTATAACCGGAAAATCGTAGCCATGCTCTACAATCCGCACCCGTATCCGCTGGAAGCGGTCCTCCGAGGTTATCAGTATACGCGGCCCAGTACGGACTACTACCAGGTCGGCAAGGAACTGTCGACCATGTATTATGAAGGCAACATGACGGTTAATAAGATCACCGTCCCGGCCCATGACTATGCCATCGTCGGTCAGCGCCTCAATGAAACTGTCGTCCGGCCGGACCAGCTCTTTTCGGGCATCGTCAACGTCAGCCTGCCGGAACCCATGATCCTGTCGTCCATGATCCTGCCGCCCCAGGAAGACCCGATTGCCTTCATCCGCAAGCAGCAGTACCTGGCCAGTGACTCCGTCCAGCTGCGCGGCACTTTCCACGGCAAGGACCGTTACCTGAGCACGCTCATTCCCTATTCGACGGACAGCGGCATCGGCTATATCCTCCTGGCTGACGGCGTCTGGGACCGTTTCCTCCAGGGCCGTGACGTCATGGACAATCGGGCCTCGGAAGATACGGGCAACTACGGCGTCGACTACACCATCCACCTGCGCACGACGGGGACCGGGAACATCCACTTGTATTTCAATCCCCAGGGCGGCGAATATGCCGGCGTGACGGAACTCATCTACAGCGATCCCCAGCGGGGCGAAGACAAGAAAATCGTCGAACTGCCGCGCCATCGCCACTCCATGGGCCTCAATGACCCGTATGCCATGGAATACGTCGATACCTTCCCGGCCGGGACGGACATGACCATCCACATCATGCCGCCGGGAGCCGCCAACCTGCCGGTCCGCTTCCTCGTCGTCCCGGACAATAAACTCCAGCCCATCCGCGAAGCCGTCCAGAGCGAACGGACTGCAAAAGAACGTCAGGCCGCAGCCGCTGCCGAAGCAGCCAAACGCAAAGCCGCCTATAAAGACAAGACCATCCGGCCCGAAACGGAACTTCAGTCCGACAACCAGGGCGAGTTCATGTCCTTAAAAGACCGCCTGGCCAAACTCCAGAAGAAGGATAAAAAATAGTGGTTCTCAAAGCCTCCCCTCATAGGGGAGGTGGCCCAACGGGCCGGAGAGGTTCTTTGGCTTTATAGTTTGTAGTGCGGAGTTTGTAGAAGATGGTTTAAATTTAAAACCATCCGCTAACCACTAGCCACTAACCACTAACCACTTAAAAAGGCTTGTCGCATGTGCGACAAGCCTTTTTTTTACTGCTTCGGTTCTTCGCCGAACCATTTCTTATAGATTTTAGCGTACGTTCCGTCTGCCTTGATTTCCTTCAAAGCTTCATTGACTTGTTTGCTCAGTTCCGGTTTATCTTTGCTGATGCCCATGGCTACGCCGCGGGACGTAATGGGTTCGCCGACGATCTTGAGCTTATCTTTGCCGCCCTGCTGGAGGTAATACTGGGCGACGGCTTTATCGATGGAAACGGCATCACACGTACCGGCTTCCAGTTCCATCCAGCCCTGGGTGTTGGTGTCGAATTCCTTGACGTTGGCCCCGTGTTCTCTGGCGTAATCGGCTGCCTTGGAACCGACCTGGGCGCCGACGGTCTTGCCGGCGATGGAGTCATAACCGGTGATGTCCGTATTGCCCGTCGGGACGACGATGGTGTAGCCACCCTGGTAATAGACGTCCGTGAAGTCGATCTGTTTTTTCCGTTCATCTGTCGCATCCATGCCGGCGGCGATGAGGTCGATCTGGCCGCTCTTCAGGGCCGGGATGAGGGCGTCGAAGCCGAGGTTCTTGACTTCCATCTTGTAGCCCAGCTTATCGCAGACGGCCTGGGCCAGGTCGATGTCGAAGCCGACGTCCTTTTCATTTTCCGTGAATTCAAAAGGCGGGAACGTCGGTTCCGTGCCGACGATGAGGGTCTTGTCGCCTTTGGCTGCGCCATCTTTTTTATCGGCTGTGCCGTTGGAGCCGCAGCCGGCGAGAAGGGTCAGGGCTGCCAGCGAGGCAGCGACGAGGGTCGTAACTTTTTTCTTCATCATAATGAGTTCCTCCAATTAGGGAATAGTAAGGATTTCGCTGAGATCCTTCATGATTGCCACATGGGGCAGGCGGGCGAATTCCTGGCTCGTCGTCGTTCCCGTCGTCACGGCGGCAAAGGCGACGCCGGCATTTTTGGCGGCTCTGGCGTCGATGGTATTGTCACCGATGTAGAGGACGTCCTTTTTATCCAGGCCGAAGTGGCGGCAGACGGCGTTGATTCCGTCCGGTGCCGGTTTGGCCTTGGCGACGTCTTCCACGCCGACGACGAGGTCGATGAGGCTTTCCATCTGGTATTTCCGCAGGGTTTCGCCGATACGCGACCGGGTCTTGGTCGATGCGATGCAGCACAGGGCGCCGGCGTCTTTCAAAGCATGGAGCGTCGGCAGGGTCTGCGGATAGAGATGGGTGTTGGCCGTCATGTACTTGTCGGAGAAGCGGACCTTGTATTCCCAAATCAGGGCGTTGACCCGGTCCGGGTCCGTTTCCCCGGTCAGGAGGGCCATGGCGTCGTACATGGTCATGCCAATCGTGCGGCGGATAGCTTCTTCAGGGATACCGTCATAGCCTTCGACCTCGAAGAGGAGCTGGAAGCACATGACGATACCCTTTTCCGAATTGGCCAGGGTGTAGTCGAAATCGAATACGTAGGCTTTATACATCGATTATGCCTTCGGATCGACGCCGAACCATTTCTTGTACAGTTTGGCATAAGTCCCGTCGGCTTTGAGGTCGGCCAGGGCTTTGTTGACCTTTTCCAGGAGTTCCGGTTTGTCCTTGGAAACAGCCATAGCGATACCGGCATCAGCTTTCTTGGCGTCGCCGACGATCTTCAGGTCTTTATCGCCGCCTTCTTTCATGTAGTAGAGGGCGACCGACGTGTTGATGACGACGGCATCACACGTGCCGCTCTGCAGTTCCATCCAGCCCTGGCTGTTGGCGTCATACTGCTTGACCGTAGCGCCGGCTTCCGTAGCCAGGTCTACGCCCTTCGTGCCGACCTGGGAACCGACCGTGCGGCCTTTGAGGTCATCGAAGCCATTGATGTTGGTGTTATCCTTGCGGACGACGACGGAATAACCATCCTGGAAATACGGTTCCGTAAAGGAAACCTGTTTCTGCCGTTCCGGCGTAGCGTCCATGCCGGAAGCAATCATGTCGATCTGACCGCTGCGCAGGGCCGGGATGAGGGCGTCAAAACCGAGGCTCTTGACTTCAACTTTCGTGCCCATTTTTTCGCCGATGGCATTGGCCAAATCAATGTCGAAACCGATGTATTTGTCGTTTTCCGTAAATTCGAACGGCGGGAACGTCGGTTCCATACCGACGACGAGGGTCTTCTGATCTCCCGAAGCGCCGTCCTTTTTGTCTGCTGAAGAACCACAGCCGGCGACCAGTGTCACAGCCGCCATGGCAGCGGCTGCCAGAGCTAAACATTTCTTGTTCATGTGTAACAACTCCTGTTCATTGCCTAATAAGGAAATATAAAATACAACTACTCGACATAATTATACTATATATAGCGCGAAAAATATAGCATAAAGTGCGTAGGGGCCGCCCTTTAACCTCTCAGACTGCCTTTGGCAGCCAGCTCCCCTATGAAGGGATCCTTTGGCGGCCCGCTGTGAACAATGGGGAAAATACTTGACCGGAATATGCGGTATGATTTTGCGGCCTGCGACCGGCGCTTTCTATGGTTTTGCGACCTGCGGCCAGCTCCCCCATGAAGTAGGATTTTCTGACCTGCAATGTGGGAGGTATCTTAGGATAGCGCTTGAATCCCAACATACACTGTATACCAGTGTTGAAGATGCTGATTTGCGGTTATTAGATAAATTCAATCCATATAAAGAAACTGTATTTTAAATATCTATTAATGTAAATAATATTTAAAATAATATTATATTGTCATGTAAATTATTGTCATTATAGAACGATAGTGTAAAATCATTTGTGTAAACTCAGAAGTGGGTATAGAAAAAGGAACCACTTTTCTTTATAGTGTTAAGTGA
>NZ_JBBMEU010000054.1:0-15515 GCF_040096415.1 Megasphaera intestinihominis | reverse complement strand
GGCCCCTTGGTCAAGCGGTCTAAGACATCGCCCTTTCACGGCGAGAACATGGGTTCAAATCCCGTAGGGGTCACCACAATCATGGGCGATTAGCTCAGCTGGGAGAGCGCCTGCCTTACAAGCAGGATGTCAGCAGTTCGATCCTGTTATCGCCCACCAGGAAAAAAAGACCTGTCACTTTGTGACAGGTCTTTTTGCGTTGTTAGTGGCTAGTGGCTAATGGCTCCCCTGTGAAGGGGAGCTGGCGCCGCAGGCGTCTGAGGGGTTCTACCCATGACGAGTGATTTGCCGCCACGGTCCGCGGCCTGCGGCGGGACGCTCAAAGGGCGTCCCCTGCAATGAACGATATAAAATACGTATCACATTGGCCTTTGGATTGCGCAATCGGCATAGTCTATTTCTTCTGCTCATTTTATATATGCGTAATAATATGTTTGATTCCTATAAATTTTGTATTATAATGGATGGTAGCGATGGGATATTTTCTTTAGCATAAGGACATATTCCTACTAATTTCTAAGAACTTACAAGGAGTGGTACCCAAATGAGATTTACAGAAGATTTGAAAGCCCGCGTTTCCAAAGCACAGAAAAAAATCGTCCTTCCGGAAACGAACAGCCGTCGTGTATTGAAAGCTGCTGAACGCGTTTTGGCTGATGGTTTTGCTAAAATCGTTCTCGTAGGTAAACTGGAACAGATCAAAAAAGATGCTGCTAAATTCCAGATCGATCTCACCGGTGTCGAAGTCGTCGACCCTGAAACTTACTATCGTATGGACGAACTTTGCGCTTACTTCGCAAAACGTCGTGAAAAGAAAGGCATGACCCTGGAAAAAGCTCGTGAAATCATGCTCAACAACTACACCTTCTTCGCAGCTGGCCTCGTTGCTCTCGGTGAAGCTGACGGCTGCGTATCCGGTGCTGCTACGACTTCTGCTGAAGTTATCCGCGCAGGCCTTCAGGTCATCGGCCCCCGTCCTGGCAACAAGACCGTATCTTCCGCTTTCATTCTCTTGACCAATACTCCGCAGTATGGCGATAACGGTATCCTCGTACTCGGTGACTGCGGCGTTATCCCCAACCCGACGTCGGAACAGCTCGCTGATATCGCTTGCATCTGCGTAGAACGCGCCCGCCGCACGGTCCAGATCCTCAATCCGAAAGTCGCTTTCCTTTCCTACTCCACCAAAGGTTCTGGCGCTGGCGAATCCGTCGACAACGTACGCCATGCTGTTGAAATCCTGAAAGAACGCAACGTCGACTTCGACTTCGACGGCGAACTCCAGGCTGACGCTGCTCTCGTACCGGAAGTTGGCGAACACAAAGCACCGGGCTCCAAAGTTGCCGGCCACGCTAACGTCCTCATCTTCCCGAACCTCGATGCTGCTAACATCGGCTACAAGATGGTTCAGCGTTTCGCTAACGCAACGGCTCTTGGCCCCTTGGTCCAGGGCTTGGATAAACCTATCCTCGACTTGTCCCGTGGCTGCTCGTCTGAAGACGTTGCTGACGTCGTTGCTGTATGCTGCTCCGATGCCATCACAGCTGACCTCTACAAAAAAGAACGTGCTCAGCAGTAATTTCGTAGTTCGTTCGTAGTTCATCGTGATAGCTTGATATTTTTCATCCTATGCAATCAACGATGAACGACCTACCGTATATATTCCAGAGCGGGCGCCCCACGTGGTCGCCCCTACAACTCAAAAGGGGTTTGTCATTGGCTAACCGCTAACCCCTAACTGCTAGCCACTTAAAAAGGGACCGTCGCACATGCGACAGTCCCTTTTTTACTTATACCGGATGCGGCGGTTGCCGACGACCATAGTCGGGCTCAGGGTGCGGTAGACCATGTACGTGAAGAACATGAAGCCGAAGAGGAAGACCAGGGCATATTCATCCGTCAGAGGGGCATCTTTGGTGAAATACCAGGCACAGGCCAGGGTCAGGATGAGGCTGGCGTACATGGAAATGGTGACACACCACGTCCGCTGGCCACGGTCGCGCATCTTGTAGAAGTCATGGAATTTGACGTACATGGCGACAGTCCAGGCGACGAGGACGACGGCCAGTACGATGGGGACAGCCACGGGAAGGGGAAGGTATAAGGATACGAGAAAGAGGACCATGAGGGCAAAAGTGCTGAGGAAAATCCCTTCCTGGCGTTTTAAATCCCGGCTGGAGTCATCAGGGACAGCCGGGCGGTTACGACGAGACATAAGTCATCATCCTTTCTATAGCGTTTTACCTCATTATAGCATAGGTTGACTTTCTTTTCACAATATGATAGCGTGAGGGGGTAAGGGCCGCTTTGCAGAGCGGCCCGCAGACCGCAGTTCGCAGGCCGTAGGGGCGACCACGAGCCACGAGCCACTTTAGAGCGCTTGCCACGTGTGAGCTCCTGTTCGCAAAGGGTCTGCCTGGAAAGGATGTGTGATTATGCATGCAGTAAAGACATATGATGTCATTATCATCGGGGCCGGTCCGGCCGGTATTTTTACGGCACTGGAACTGGCCGATAAAGGATTTAAGATCCTCATGGTCGAAAAGGGACAGGATATACGGGAGCGCATTGCGACGAGCCTGAACAAGAAGGCCCTGCCCAAGGATAAGATGCGCAATGTCGTCTGTGGCTGGGGCGGCGCCGGTGCCTTCAGTGACGGCAAACTGACGCTGACGACGGAATACGGCGGCAATCTCGACGACTATATGTCCAAGGCCGACCTCATGGACAAGATACGTTACGTCGACGACGTCTACTGCCGCTTTGGCGGTGCCGGCCGCAAGGTCTATGGCGATGAGAACAAGGAATGTATCCGCGATATCAAGCGCAAAGCGGCTGCTGCTGACCTGCGCTTCATCCCGGCCCGCATCCGCCATCTGGGGACCGATGTCAATGCCCAGATCCTGACCAATATGCGCGATTTCCTGGAAGGGAAAGTCGATATCATGGCCGATACGGCAGTCGATCACATCGTCGAAGAAAAAGGGGAAATCAAAGGCGTCCTCATCGGCGGCCAGTTCTATGCCTGCCGCTATCTGGTCAGTGCTCCCGGCCGGGAAGGGTCGGAATGGTTCGTCCACGAAGTCGAAAAGATGGGCCTCAAGCTGACGTCTAACGCCGTCGATATCGGCGTCCGCGTGGAAATGCCGGCAGAAGTTCTGGAAACGATTACCGACGTCGTCTATGAATCGAAGCTCATTTATTTCAGCAAATCCTTTGACGACCGGATCCGCACGTTCTGTATGAACCCTTATGGTTTCGTCGTCGAAGAGAATAACGACGGCCTGCTCACGGTCAACGGCCACAGTTATGCTCACAAGAAGAGCGAAAACACGAATTTCGCCATCCTCGTATCCAAGAAATTCACGGAACCTTTCCATGAACCGATCAAATACGGGAAATACATTGCCAACCTGGCCAATATCCTCGGCGGCGGCGTCATCGTCCAGCGCCTGGGAGACTTCCTCGACGGGCGGCGGTCGACGCCGGAACGCATCCAGCGGGGCCTGGTCCGGCCGACCATGCCCAATGCGACGCCAGGGGACTTATCGCTGGTCCTGCCGTACCGTCATATGCAGGATATCAAGGAAATGCTGGAAGCCCTCGATGCCGTAGCACCTGGTGCCAACTCGCGCCATACCCTGTTGTACGGCGTGGAAGCCAAGTTCTACTCGAACCGGCTGGAATTGAGCCATGTCCTGGAAACGAAGATTCCCAACTTCTTTGCCATCGGCGATGGCGCCGGCATCACCCGCGGCCTGGTACAGGCTTCGGCAGCCGGCGTGACAGTCGGTCAGGAAATCCTGCGGCGGGAAGAAAAGTAAATAGCGTCATTCTTTGAACCGGTATCCGGCACCCCAGACCGTCTCGATGTAGATGGGCTTGGCCGGGTCCGGTTCTATTTTTTCGCGGATGCGGTTGATGTGGACCATGACTGTCGCCGTGTCGCCTTCGGCGTCGAGACCCCAGACGCGCTCGAAGAGTCGGTCCCGGCTGAAGACCAGGCCGGGATGCTTGGCCAGGAAGACGAGGAGCTCGAACTCGCGGTTGGTCAGGGCGATTTCTTTTCCTTTGACGTAGACCCGGTGCTTATCGACGTAAATTTCCAGGTCGCCGCTGCGGATGACTTCGCCATCCGCCGCTTTCTGCTGGGCCTTGCCCATGAGCCGTTCATAGCGTGTGATGTGAGCCTTGACGCGGGCTACGAGCTCTGTCGGGCTGAAGGGTTTGATGATGTAGTCGTCGGCGCCGAGGCCCAGGCCGCGTATCTTGTCCATGTCTTCCCGCTTTGCCGATACCATCAGGATGGGTACTTCCTTTTCCTCGCGGATGCGGCGGCAGATGTGGAAGCCGTCGGTCCCGGGCAGCATGATGTCCAGCAGGATGAGGTCGAAATCTTCCTGCAGGGCCCGTTCCAGGCCTTTCGTCCCATCCGTTTCGATGACGCTCTCAATGGCACTGGCTTCGAGAAAATCCCGTTCCAGTTCGGCAATTTCTAAGTTATCTTCAATGATCAGAATCCGTTTCATGATATTCCTCCTCTATCCGCGGTAAGGTGATGACGACGGTCAGGCCGCCGCCGGGTGTTGCTTCTGCATGGATTTGGCCGTGCAGGGTCGTAATGATCTGTTTGGCAATGGCCAGGCCCAGGCCGCTGCCCTTTTGGACATCCGTCCGGGCGGCATCGGTCCGGTAAAAACTGTCGAATAAGCGGGGCAGGTCTGCCGCCGGGACACCTGGCCCGTGGTCGGCTGCGGTCAGGACGACGGCCTGCGGCGTTTCGGCGAGGTGCAGGTCCATGGTGACTGTAGGGCCTTCTTTATATTTCAGGGCATTTTCCAATAGGTTGTCGATGACCCGCTGGAACTGCATCCTGTCGATAGCTGTCCAGGCCGGACCGGCTGGCGGCGAATAGTGCAGGATGAGGCCCCGCTCGGCCAGGCGTTCCGTGTTTTCGGCGGCGAAATCAGCGAAATAATCGCGCAGCGATACCCGTTCCATCATAAAGGATACTTGGCCCAAGTCGAGTTTGGAAAAGAGGAACAGCCTGTCGACGAGTTTTTCCAGGGTGCAGGCGTTCTGGTAGATGAGCTCGACGTAATGATGGCGCTTTTCAGCGGTCTTGGCGATGCCGACCAGGATGCCGCTGGCATAGCCTTTGAGCAGGGTCAGGGGCGTTGACAAATCATGGGAGATGCCGGCGATGAGCTCTTTGCGGTTCTGCTCATACTTTTCCTGGGCCAGGCGGGCTGAGCGCAGCTGGCGGCGCATGTGGTCGAAGGCTTCACAGGTCCGGCCGAGTTCATCGCGCGACGACAGGCGGAGCTCGTAGTCGAGATTGCCTTTCTCGATTTCAGCTGCCGCTGTCCGAAGCGCTGCCAGCGGCGTCAGTATCTGGCGGGACAGGACGCGGGACAGGATGAAGCCGCAGGCGATGATGATGGCGCTGGCCGTGCCGACGATGAACAGGAGAAGCATTTGCATGACGCCCTTGGCCATGCCTTCGCGGATGCCGCTTTTAGCAATGAACGGCGTATTGCCGGCAGCGATGACCGTCGTCCCGCTGTGGGGGGACGTGTAGCGGAAAAAGAAACCGTCGCCGTCCCAGGTCATGACCGTCTGCTGGCCATGGGCTTTTTTCAGGACCCTGTCGGCCAGACCATAAAAGTCGATGCCCGGCGTGATATAGGCGACCTGGTCGTTGCGGACGATGGCCGTGGCAATGCCCAGGTCTTCCAGGACCCGGCAGTCTTCGCGCATATCCTTGACCTTTAACGGCCCAGGCCGTTCGGCCTTGACGCGAAGGGAACTAACCGTATACTGGATGGACAGGGCCGGCCCCTTTTCCGGCCATAACGTCGTCAAATCATTGTGAGGCGATGAAAAGCGGAGTCCTGAGATGAGTAGGAATCCCAGGGCCGTCAAAATAGCGATGGGAACAAAGACCATGGTAAAATTAGTGATGAGCAGGCGGTGTCGCAGTGAAATATCACGTATATGCAGCATAAACAGGCCATCCTTTCGTAGTGATAGTTTCATTATAGAGTGATTCGTGGCTCGTGGCTAGTGATTCGTAGGGGGATGTCGCACGAAGGTTTCTGCCATCATGCGCGGCTCCTTTTTCTCTATAGTTTGTAGCATGGAGTTTGTAGTTTGTAGAAAACTAAAAACTACAAACTACAAACTTAAAACTACAAAAGAGGCTGTCTTCATGGACAGCCTCTTTTGTATCAAGCTAATCTTCAATTTCTGTATGGATGACGGTGCCGTTAGTGGCGTCTACGAGGACGTCGTAGCGGACGGATCCGGATGTGACGCGGACTTTATACATGGGGTGGAAGGCGCGTTGCGGCATAGCTCCCTGCGGCGGCTGGCCTTTCATATCCGGCTGGCCCGGTTGTCCAGAAGCAGTCATCTGCGGCTGGCCCTGGGGCGGTGTCATGGGGGCGGATTGGTTGCCGGCCTGGCCGTCGGGAGCGGCTTTGGCCGTAGCACCGGCAGCGGCATCGGCCTTTTCTTCACCAGGACGGCCAGGTTTCATGCCTTCTGGTCCGCGCTGGTCGCCTCTTTCATCGCCTTTGCGGTCTCTGTCCTTCGCTTTTTCTTTGTGGTCGCCTTTGCGGTCATCCTTGCGGCCGTCTTTCGGACCGTGCTTGGCGCTGCTCATATCGAAGAGGGCGATTTCTTTGAAATCCAATTCACTTTCGTCCTTGCCGATGGCCTGGGCGGCAGCGGCGCAGGCCTGGTCTTCACTGATGAGGGAGATGTTGTGCTGGTCGGCCTGGGCCTTGGTCATCTGGGCCATGGCGTCGACCCGTTCGGCGTGACGGGCCAGATGCTGCTGGTGCAGATAGTAGTGGCCGCCGGCCGTGGCTACGACGCAGACGACGCAGAAGGCAGCAGCGATTTTTGCATTGCGGGCCGTGCAGACTTTATTTTTAATCGAAACGAGTGTATCTTGCCATTTTTCCTGGGTCATGATGAATTCCTCCTGTCTTCAATCACTTATTCTTGACTACGAGGACAGTATAACGGATAAATCTAAAATCGAGCTAAACCAGGCCGTAAGAATTACATAAATATAGTATAATGAGTTTGTAGCCTATAGTTTGTAGCAGATGGTTTTAAATTTTTAGCCATCACTGAAAACTAAAAACTGCAAACTCAAAGCTAACAATAAGGCCGTCTTTGTACGATGACCTTATTCTGAATACTGTAACATCAAGGAGGTATCTACCATGAACGATGAACGTTTGAAATTGACTCAAATGGCGTCCTGCTCCGGTTGAGGCGCTAAGTTAGGGCCAGGGACACTGGCTCAATTGTTGGACGGGCTTCCAACACATAAAGATGACCGCCTCCTCGTTGGCTATGATAAGAGCGACGACGCGTCGGTCTATCAGGTGAGCGACGATCTGGCTGTCGTCCAAACGGTCGATTTCTTCCCGCCTATCGTCGACGATCCTTATTTATTCGGTCAAATTGCGGCGGCCAACGCCCTGAGCGACGTCTATGCCATGGGAGCCGAAGCCAAACTGGCCATGAACGTCATGTGCGTCAACCTGTCCATGGGCCGCGAAGCCGTCCGGGCTATCCTTGAAGGGGGCTACCAGAAGGCCTATGAAGGCGGTGTCATCATCACCGGCGGCCATACTATCGAAGACAAGGAACCGAAATACGGCTTGTCCGTCACGGGTTTCGTCCATCCACAGAAACTGTTGCGCAACTCGTCGGCCCGGCCTGGCGATGTCCTCATCCTGACCAAGCCCTTAGGCGTGGGCATCCTCATGACGGCAGCCCAGGGCGATTTCGTGGCCAAGCCGCTCCTGCAGCAGCTCTACGACCAGATGGCCCAGCTCAATAAAGGGGCCCGCGACATCATGGTCGGCTACGAAGTCCACAGCTGTACCGACGTTACGGGCTTCGGCCTGCTCGGCCATGCCTGTGAAATGGCCGACGGCAGTGGAACGACGATTCATTTTCAGAGTGACGCCATTCCCTACAATAAACAGGCATTGGACATGGCAGCCATGGGGCTGATCCCGGCTGGAGCCTACCGCAACCGCGACTTTGCTGCGGGACGCGTCAAGGCGGACGGCGCTGATAAGCGCTTCATGGACATCCTCTACGATCCCCAGACTTCGGGCGGACTGCTCATCGCTGTCGCCGAAAAGGACGCACCGGCCCTGGAAAAAGCCTTGAAAAACTCGATTCCCTGTGCGGCCGTCGTCGGCTATGTGACCGAGCGGGACAAATGGTCCATCGTAATCGAATAAAACTTGTAAAAACGGCTACCTTCAGCCCCATAGATAGTGTATAATAAAGTTGGTGAGTTTTTTTACCGTACTCATGTCAACTACAAAGGAGAGATCAACTGTGATTGAACGCTATACGAAACCGGAAATGGGTCATATTTGGACAGAATACAATGAATGGGATACGATGAAACAGGTCGAAATCCTGGCTAGTGAAGCACAGGCCGAACTGGGCAACATCCCGAAAGAAGCGGCTAAGGAAATTCGCGAAAAAGCTGCTTTTTCTGTCGACCGCATCCATGAAATCGAAGCGGAAACACACCATGACATTGCGGCTTTCGTCTCGACGCTTTCGGAAAATATCGGCGAAGCCGGTAAATATGTACACCTCGGCCTGACCTCGACAGACGTCAAAGACACGGCTCTGGGCTACATGCTCAAACAGGCTTCGGACATCCTCATCAAGGACCTGGAAAACTTCCACGCCGTATTGCGCCGCCGCGCCGTTGAATTCAAATATACTCCGTGCATCGGCCGTACCCACGGCATCCATGCCGAAGCGACGACGTTCGGCCTCAAGCTGTGCAACTGGATGGCTGAAATCGAACGCGACATCGACCGCATGAAACACGCCAAGGAAACGATTTCCGTCGGCAAGATCTCCGGTGCTGTCGGTACCTATGCCGACATTGATCCCTTTGTTGAAAAATATGTCTGCGAACACCTCGGCATCGCTGCTTCGCCGATTTCGTCGCAGACCTTGCAGCGCGACCGCCATGCTGAATACGTAACGACCCTGGCTGTCATTGCCAGCTCCATCGACAAGATGGCTACGGAAATCCGTCACCTCCAGCGCACGGAAGTCCGCGAAGCCGAAGAATACTTCAGCCCCAAACAGAAAGGCTCTTCCATCATGCCTCACAAACGCAATCCTATCACTTGTGAACGCATGTGCGGCTTGGCCCGCGTCATCCGCGGCAATGCCCAGGCTGCTTTGGAAGACGTCGCCCTCTGGCACGAACGCGACATTTCCCATTCGTCTGTCGAACGCGTCATCCTGCCAGACAGCACTATCGCTCTGGACTACATGCTCCAGACTTTCACCCGCGTCATCGACAAGCTCCTGGTCTATCCGGACAAGATGATGAAGGACCTCAACCTCACTGGCGGCCTCATCTACAGCCCGATCATCCTCAACACGCTCGTTGAAAAAGGCGCTGTCCGCGAACAGGCATACCGCTGGGTTCAGCGCAATGCCATGAAACGCTGGCTCGAAGGGGAAGACTTCCTGGAAAACCTGAAAAAAGACGAAGACGTCACGAAATACATGACAGCCGAAGAAATCGAAGGCTGCTTCGACGTCAAGAAGATGCTCAGCCACGTCGACACCATCTTCGCACGTTTCGGAATTTAAAAATAGTTTGTAGGGGCTCGCACGTGGCGAGCCCGCCCCGAGGATATGTAAAAAAGGGTTTGTCGTCGTGCGGCAAGCCCTTTTTTGCTGTCTCGAAAATCTGCATCCACGAAAGCCTCTCCTAACAGGAGAGCCGGGCCGCCCTTTGGGCGGCCCCTACGAACCACGAGCCACGAATCTCCCAGGAGGTGATTTTATGTATTATTTCGATAATGCGGCGACGACGGCGCAGAAGCCCGAGGCCGTCGCCCGGGCCGTTTACAATGTCCTGTCATCGGGAACCGTGGGCAACCCGTCCCGCGGGGCCCATGGCTACGCCCTGAAGGCCTATGGTATCGTCTTGCAGGCCAAGGACGATGTAAAGGCCTTGTTCCACTGCGGCCCGGAATATGATGTCGCCTTTACGCATAACTCGACGGCAGCCCTGAACATGGTCCTCAAAGGGCTCATCCATCCCGGCGACGGCGTTTTGACGACGTCGTGGGAACACAATGCCGTCCTGCGGCCGCTTTACCAGTTGGAAGCCCAAGGCGTATCCCTGGCTTTCATCGCCAGCGACAGTCCCGGCGGCGCCTTGCAGTATGACACCCTGGAAGAACGGCTGACACCGCGGACGAAATGGTTCGTCTGCAACCACGCGTCGAACGTGACCGGCAATGTTTTGGACCTGCCCCGCATCAAGGCCTTCTGCCAGCGTCACCATCTGGGGCTCATCGTCGATGTATCCCAGACAGCCGGCGCCATCGACGTCGACTTATCCGATGGCATCGTCACGGCAGTCTGCTTTACGGGCCATAAGTCGCTTTACGGGCCAGGCGGGACGGGCGGCATCGTCATCCGCCGCGATGCTCTCGTGACGCCGTACATCACCGGCGGCGACGGCGTCCATTCCTTCGAGCGGGAGCAGCCGTCGGCTGTCCCCGGTGTCTTTGAAGCGGGTACGGCCAACGTAGCGGGCATTGCCGGCCTCGACGCCGGGATAAAGCAGCTCCTGGATGGTGGCGTCGCCGCTGCGGCTGCTCATCAGGAAGCACTGGCCCGGATTTTCGTACCCGCCGTCCAGGCTATCCCGGGTATCCGCCTGTATGGCGACTTTTCCGGACCCCGCGTCGGCGTCTACAGCCTCAATATCGGCGATGCAGAATCGGCCGTCGTCAGCGACATCCTTTGGCAGACATACCAGATGGCGACGCGCCCGGCCTATCACTGTGCGCCCCTCATCCATCAGGCCCTGGGGACGGCCGTCCAGGGAGCGGTACGCTTTTCTTTTTCCCAGTTCACGACGGCTGACGACGTCCGGGCCGCTGTCCGGGCCTTGCGGGCCATTGCGGCGATGTAATATTTTCTGGCAATCCATCAGGAAAACTTGACTGCTTTGGTATAGTAATATATAATAGATATAGTTATAAAAGACAAATAGTCAAAAGAAAGGTGGAATCTCTCATGGAATATAAATTCACAGCCGATAATTTTCAGCAGGAAGTATTGAACAGCAGCCAGCCGGTCATGGTCGACTTTTTCGCTAACTGGTGCGGCCCGTGCCAGATGATGGGACCGGTCATCGCCAATCTGGCCGAAGAATATGCCGGCAAGATTAAGATCGGCAAGATCAATGTCGACGAAAATCCGGGCGTAGCCCAGGCCTATGAAGTCGCCACGATCCCGAACCTGGTCTTCTTCAAAGACGGGAAAGTGGTCAACCGCGTCATCGGTGTCGTCCCGGACAATGTATTGAAAGAAAAATTAGACGCTTTGCTCAAATAAGCAGCTGGCGCCGGAGGAGGATTTTCATGAAAAATTATTCCTATATGACCCAGGGGACTTGTGCCCGTCAGATTACCTTCAGCCTAGAAGACGGCAAACTGCATGACGTCCATTTCGTAGGCGGCTGTCCCGGCAATACCCTGGCTCTCAGCAAGTTGTTGGAAGATACCGATGCCGCCCGGGCCGTAAAGCTCCTGAAAGGGAATCCCTGCGGTGACCGCGGTACCTCCTGTGCCGATCAACTGGCCATCGCCGTCGAACAGGCCTTGAAACAAGGCGCCTGATGGCGGAGTCAGTCTATGGCGTCGCCCTGGTGCCGTCGACACGGCAGGCTATGGAAGGCGAAAAGCTGGCCAAGGCAGCCGGCCTGGCCGTGCGCATCATTCCGACGCCGGGAAAGCTCGACGCGTCGTGCGGCTTTTCCCTGCGCTATGAACTGGTTGATGAAGCGGCCCTGACAGCTCTCCTCGATGAGGAGGGGCTGGCATGGGTCGCTTTATATCATGCCTGCCGTCAGGGCCTGACCGTCACGTACACTAAAATCAGAGAAGGGTGATATTATGGCCAGACATATCGTCATCGGGACGGCCGGCCATGTCGATCATGGCAAGACGACGCTGGTCCGGGCCTTGACCGGGATCGATATGGATACGACAGCGGAAGAAAAGAAACGGGGATTGACCATCAACCTGGGCTTTGCCTGGCTCGACCTGCCTGACGGTACGCGGGCCGGCATCGTCGATGTACCGGGGCATGAAAAGTTCATCAAGAATATGGTCGCCGGCCTGCCGGGCCTCAATCTGGTCCTGCTCGTCGTCGATGCCAACGAAGGGGTCATGCCGCAGACGAAAGAACATCTCGACATCTTGACCCTTCTTGGCGTACATAAATTCATCATCGTCGTCACCAAGGCCGACACCGTCGACGACATGCTGCTCAGCCTGACCCTGCAGGACATCCGCCAGAATCTGGCCGATACGGCAGCCGAAGGGGCCCCGGTCGTCGTCACCGATGCCGTCAGCGGCCGCGGCCTGACGGAACTGGTCGATGAAATCCAGGCCATGGCAGCGACGCTGCCCATGGAAAGCGCTCAGGGGATGGGCCGTCTCAACGTCGACCGGTCGTTCTCCATCAAGGGATTCGGGACTATCGTCACGGGGACCCTCATCGACGGCCCCATGATGAATGGCCGCGAAGTCTGGCTTTATCCCGGCGGCCGGCGCCTGCGCATCCGCAATATGCAGGTCCACGAGCAGGATGTCCTGCGGGCCGACCCGCCGCAGCGGACGGCATTGAACCTGGCAGGCATTTCCTGTGGCGCCATCCATCGCGGTGACGTCCTCTGTACGGCGCCGGATTTTACAGCGACGCGGATGATCGATGTCAAAGTGACCTGCCTGGCTGACGCGCAGCCCCTTTTTCTATGGCAGCGCATGCGCCTCCTCGTCGGGACGCGGGAAGTCATGGCCCGCATCGTACCCTTGGGAGCCGAACAGATTGCGCCGGGGACGGAGGGCTTTTTGCAGCTGCGCCTGGAGCAGGATGAAATCTATGTCAAGGCTGGGGACCGTTTCATCCTGCGGACCTTTTCGCCCATGCATACCGTAGCCGGCGGGGAAATCCTCGACGCCCATCCGCAGAAACACCGCCGCTTCAAAGACGACGTCGTGACCAGCCTGGAAGCCCGCGATGCCGGTCTGACGGACGACGTCGTCGCCGGCTTCCTGCGCCTGCGCCAGGTCCCCTTTACCCAGGCTGACGTCATTGCCGGGGCGACGGACCTGCCCCTGGATAAGGTAGAGCTGGCCCTGGACCATTTGCGGCAAAATGGGATTGTCCGCCGGACCCGTCAGGGCTACATCCACGGTGACGTCTATAAGACCTGGCAGGCCAAGGCCCTGCAAGTCCTCCTGGCCTATCATAGAGAGAAACCGCTGCAGCCTGGGATTCCCCAGCCGGCCTTCCGGAGCCGCCTGCATCTCGATGAAAATGACGGGACGGCCCTATTGCGCCTGCTGACGGCTGGCGGCATCTGCCGCCTGTCCCGCCAGTGCGTAGCGGCGAAACAATTCCGTATCACCTTTTCTCCGTCTCAGCGGAAATTGCAGTCGGCTATTGAAAAGAAGCTGGACCACAGTGGCTATGTGCCCGTCCCGGTCCGCGACGTCCGGGCTTTGGGCCGGGAAGCCCAGGCCGTCGCCGATGCCCTCAACGGCAAGAGCCTCGTCTTCTTATCGCCTGATTTCATCTTGTCGAAGCGCTACATGATGAAAGCCGCTGAAGCGGCCTGCCGGTATCTGCAATCAGGCTGTCCGCTGACACTCGGCGATTTTCGCGATGTCCTGGGAGTCAGCCGCCAGCAGGCCCTGCTCATCCTGGAATATATGGACCGCTGTGGCATTACCCGCCGCGTTGCCGACGGGCGCCTGGCCGGACCGGCAGCCCGGAAATATGAAATAAAAGGGGAGAATGACCATGGATGAAGAACGACAGCAGCTGCTCCGTCAGCTGCCCGATGTAGACCATTTACTGCAACGGCCGGTACTGCTGACCTGGCAGGAGAGGAAATCGCGCCAGGCTGTCCGCGATGCCGTCCGGAACGTATTGGATGAACGGCGTCAGGCCATCTTGGCCGGCCAGTGGGACCAGCCTTTTTCCGGCGATGACTTTGACCGGGCCGTCGTCTCCCGCCTGCAGGCAGAAGAAACGGGCCATCTGCGCCGGGTCATCAACGCCACCGGGACGGTCCTGCATACGAATCTGGGCCGGGCTGTTTTCAGTCCGGACCTGGCCCGTCACATTGCCAATCTGGTCTGCCATTACAGCAATTTAGAATACGACCTGGCTTCCGGCAAGCGGGGATCGCGCTATGACCATGTCCGGGAACTTCTCTGTGAGCTGACCGGTGCCGAAGATGCCATCGTCGTCAATAACAATGCCGCTGCCGTCCTCTTGACCCTGTCCAGCATGGCCGCCGGCCGGGAAGTCGTCGTGTCGCGGGGGGAACTCGTCGAAATCGGCGGCTCCTTCCGGATTCCCGACGTCATCGAACAGAGCGGCGGCCGTATCTGCGAAGTCGGTACGACCAACAAGACTCATTTGTCCGACTACGAACGGGCCATCGGCGAAGATACGGCGGCCCTCATGAAGGTCCACACCAGTAATTACCGCATCATCGGTTTTACCGAGAGTGTCTCCGCTTCGGACCTGGCCCGCCTGGCCCATGACCACGGACTGCCCTGCATCAACGATGTCGGCAGCGGCCTGTTCGTCGATTTGGCCGCATGGGGACTGCCTCATGAACCGACGGTCCGCGAAGTGTTGGACGCTGGCTGCGATGTCGTGACTTTCAGCGGCGACAAGCTCCTGGGCGGCCCTCAGGCGGGTATCATCGTCGGTAAAGCCGCCTATCTGGATGCCATGAAACACCATCCCCTGCTGCGGGCCCTGCGCGTCGATAAGATGACCCTGGCCGGTTTGCAAGGGACTTTGCAGACCTATCGCGACGGTACGGCCGTTTGCCAGATCCCGACGCTGTACTGCCTGGCCCAGACGAAGAAAGAGACGCGGGAACGGGCGGAACGGCTGTTGCAGGCCCTGCATACAGATGACCTGCCGGCCTGCGTTTCCCTGCGCCGTGTAGACGATTGTGTCGGCGGCGGCGCCTGCCCCGATGCCGTCCTGCCGGGCTGGGCCCTGGCCATTGATCCCTATGACCTGTCGGCGGAAAAACTGGAACAGCGCCTGCGCCAGGCCGACATCCCCATCATCGCCCGCGTCCAGCACTGCGCCGTCGTCCTGTCCCTGCGCACCATCGGCGACGACGAATTCCCGGACGTCGCCCGCATCGTGCGGGAAGCGTTGGGCGTTTGAGCGTCGCGTGGAGGTTTCTGCCATCATGTATGAGCGGGCCGTTCTTTATAGTTTGTAGTACGGAGTTTGTAGTTTGTAGAAGAGGGTTTTGAATTAAAAAAACTTCACTACAAACTGCAAACTTAATACTCAAAAAGGGGCTGTCGCATTAAGCCATTTCGGCTTTGTGCGACAGCTCTCTTTTTTTATTCTATTTCATCGTTCTATTC
>NZ_JBBMEU010000053.1:0-15531 GCF_040096415.1 Megasphaera intestinihominis | reverse complement strand
TAGGGGCTCGCACGTGGCGAGCCCGCTTCCGCATATGCACGATTTTCCTAACCAGTTTACTAGGAGAATCATCCAAATTCCAAACGGACCGCCCACGTGGCGACCCACATCAGACATCAAACTTTCAACTTAAAACTCAAAAAAAGGGCTGTCGCATTAAGCAATTTTTGCTTCGTGCGACAGCCCTTTTTGCCGTAGGGGTCGTCCCCAAGCTTTTTCAGCCCGTCGGGTGCCGACCCATGGAAGGCACCCGACGGTTGCTGAAACGGACAGCTGAGGATGGATGGCCCGCTTGTGGGAATTCCGCAACCTGATACCGCAGGCCGCCGATAAACCTCTCAGTCAGCTGCGCTGACAGCTCTCCTAGCAGGAGAGCCGGGCCGCCCTTTGGGACGGCCCCTACGATGCAGCCATCAGGCTGCGAGACCTAACCACTAGCCACTAGCCACGAACCACTGCTTTTTCAAAGGCTGTGCGGGCGGCGGTTATGGTTTTTTCGATGTCTTCGTCGCTGTGGACGCCGGAGACGAAGTTCGTTTCAAACTGGGACGGTGCCAGGTAGATGCCTTGTTCCAGCATGGACAGGAAGTAGCGCTGGAAGGCTTCCTGGTCACTGGCTTCGGATGTGGCATAGTTGGTGACCGGGACGGCGCTGAAGAAGACGCTGAACATGGTGCCGGCCCGATGGACCTGGACGGCGGCGCCGGCTTCGTCAGCAGCGGCTTTGAGGCCGTCTGTCAGGATTTTCGTTTTGGCGCAGGCTTTTTCGACGTAATCCGGGTCTTCCGTGATGATGCGCAGTGTTTCCAATCCGGCTGCCATGGCCAGGGGATTGCCGCTGAGGGTACCGGCCTGATAGACCGGGCCGGCCGGCGAGACGCAGTCCATGATGTCCTTGCGGCCGCCGTAGGCAGCGACGGGCAGGCCGCCGCCGATGATCTTGCCCAAGGTCGTCATGTCCGGGACGATGTGATAGATGCTCTGGGCGCCGTGCAGGGCCGTGCGGAAGCCGCACATGACTTCGTCGAAGATGAGGACTGTGCCGTGTTTCTTCGTTTCATCGCGCAGGAGCTGCAAGTAGCCGTCTTCCGGCAGGACCAGGCCCATGTTGCCGGCAATGGGTTCGACGATGACGGCGGCAATGTCGTCGCCGCAGCGGTCCATGAGTTCCCGGAAGGCGTCGGCATCGTTATAGGCGACGGTCAGCGTGTCTTTGGCCGTGCCGGCTGTGACGCCCGGGCTGTCAGGCTGACCGAAGGTAGCGGCGCCGGAACCGGCCTTGACCAGCAGGCTGTCGCCGTGGCCGTGATAGCAGCCGATGAATTTCACGATTTTATCGCGGCCCGTGTAGCCCCGGGCGACGCGGATGGCGCTCATCGTCGCTTCCGTACCGGAGTTGACCATGCGCAGTTTTTCGATGGACGGATAGATTTCTTTGACCAACTGGGCCAGCTGCGATTCAATCAGCGTCGGCGCACCATAGCTCGTGCCGCGGGTGGCCGCTTCCTGCAGGGCCTTGACGACGCGGGGATGGGCGTGGCCGACGATCATGGGGCCCCAGGAACCGACGTAGTCGATATACTGGTTGCCGTCGATGTCGCAGATGGTACTGCCTTTGGCCCAGGAAATGAACGGCGGCGGGCAGCCGATGCGGTTATACGAGCGGACCGGGCTGTTGACGCCGCCCGGCATGAGGGTCTGCGCTTCTTCAAAAGCGGCAGCTGATTTTTCTAAGTGAAGCATGGAAAGGCCTCCTTATTCTTTGATGTCTAAATTGAAGACGTTCCGCAGTTCGCGGACGACCCGGTCTTCGTCAGGCGTGTTGGCTGCTTCAATCGTGCGGCGCAGGGGAGCACGCAGGATTTTGCGGACCAGGATATGGGATAAGTTCTCGACGACGCGGAACTGGTCATCGGTCAGTTCGGGCAGTTTGTTGCGGGCTCGTTTGACGAAATGGCGCCGTGTCCGTTCAGCCTGCTGGGACAGGCTGAGGACGACGGGACGGACCGACAGGTATTGATAGCGTTCAATAATGGTGTTCACGGCTTCGTCGACGATATAGCTGGCGGCTACGGCTTCGCGCTGGCGCGTAGCTTCGTTGTCGTGGACGACTTCCTGAAGGTCGTCGATGTTGTATAAGGTGACGCCGGGCAGACGGGTCACGGCCGGGTCGACGTCGCGCGGTACGGCGATGTCGATGAGCAGCAGGGGCCGGCCCTGGCGTAGTTCCTGGAAGCGCTGCAGCCGGGGGACGGTGATGACGTAGTGCGGTGCCCCCGTCGAGGCGATGATGATGTCGACGTCGGAGACGACGGACTGGACTTCTTTATAGTGGATGGCCTGGCCGCCGACGTCAGCGGCCAGTTCCTGGGCCCGTTCCAGATGGCGGTTGACGATGTACAGTTTCCCGGCGCCTTTGCCTAAGAAATTCTGCGCCGTCAGGCGGGCCATCTGGCCGGCGCCGTAGAGCAGGAGATTCCGGCCAGACAGGGAGCCGAGCTGTTTTTCGGCCATCTGGACGGCTGTATAGCTGACGGATACGGCGTTGTAGGCAATGTGCGTTTCCGTCCGGACCCGCTTGCCCGTGGCGATGGCCTGCTGGAAGAGCATGTTCAGGATGGCACTGGTCGCGCCGTTTTCGTGGGCCATGACGTAGGCCTGTTTGACCTGGCTGAGGATCTGACCTTCGCCGAGGACCAGCGAGTCCAGGCTGGCAGCGACGTTGAACAAGTGGTGGATGCAGGCTTTTCCCGTATAGCTGTAGAAATAGGACGGTTCATAAGCCGGACGGCCGGCTGCGTCGAGGAAGAAGTCGCGCAGGGCCTGTTCATTATCGCGCACGTCGTCGACGACGGCATAGACTTCGGCGCGGTTGCACGTCGACAGGATGACGGCTTCGCGCAGGCCGCCGTAATCGTCGAGATGTTGCAGGGCGTCGTGGATGGCGTCGGGTGTCATAGTGAAGTGTTCCCGGATGGCGACGGGGACGGTCTTATGATTGAGGCCGAGGATGACGAGGTCCATTTTATGCCTCGACTTCGCCGTTTTTCAGCCACTTGGCGACGTCGACGGCGTGGTAGGTGATGATGATATCGGCGCCGGCGCGTTTCATGCTGGTCAGTTCTTCCATGACGATGCGTTTTTCGTCGATCCAGCCGTTGCGGGCTGCGGCTTTGACCATGGCGTATTCGCCGCTGACGTTATAGGTCGCAATGGGGCGCTGGCAGCGCTGGCGGGCCTGATAGACGATATCCAGGTAGGAAAGGGCCGGTTTGACCATGATGATGTCGGCGCCTTCTTCCAGGTCGAGGTCGATTTCCTTCATGGCTTCGCGGCCATTGGCCGGGTCCATCTGGTACTGGCGGCGGTCGCCGAAGTGCGGTGCCGAATCGGCGGCGTCGCGGAAGGGGCCGTAGAAGCCGGATGCGTATTTGGCGGCATAGGACATAATAATCGTATTGATGAAGCCTTCTTCGTCCAGGGCCTGACGGATGGATGCGATGCGGCCGTCCATCATATCCGACGGGGCGACGATATCGGCACCGGCTTCGGCCTGGCTGACGGCGACTTTGTTGAGCAGCTTCAGCGTCGCGTCGTTATCGACGTAGTGGTCTTTGACCTGACCGCAGTGGCCGTGGTCCGTGTACTGGCAGAGGCAGACGTCGCCGACGATGACCATGTCCGGCAGGGCTTTCTTGATGGCGCGGATGGCACATTGGACCGGGCTCTGCGGGTCCCAGGCGCTGGAGCCGATTTCGTCTTTATAAGCCGGCAGGCCAAAGACTTCGATAGCCCGCAATCCCAAGGCATAGATGTCTTCGGCCAGGCGTACGGCGTTGTCTACGGACAGGTGATAACAGCCGGGCATGCTGGGGATTTCTTCTTTGACATTCGTGCCGGGGACGACGAAGATAGGATAAATCAAATCGTTGAGACATACATGGTTTTCCCGGACCATAACGCGCAGGGGAGCAGAAAGGCGCAGGCGGCGGGGGCGTAAGGTATTCAATTTCATGACTTTTGGATTCTCCAATCTGTAATACATTCAGCCAGACCGGCTGTGGTGTAGGTCTGGGCTGTGATTATTTTTTTCAGGCCTGCTTCCTGGCAGGTGCGGGCCGTGATGGGACCGATGCAGGCAATGGTGATGTCGTCGAGGACGTCGGTCGGGGCCTGGTTCAGGGCCAGGAAGTTCTGGACGGCCGACGAACTGGTGAAGGTCACAACGTCGACGGCCCGGCGCGTCAAGAGATCCGTCAGGGTCTCGCTGTTTTCGCTGGCTGCGACGGTACAGTAGGCCTGGCAGATGTCGACGACGGCACCCCAGCGGCGCAGGGTGTCAGGCAGGACAGGCCGGGCTTCTTTGGCCCGCGGGATGAGGATGCGTTCTTTTCCCGACAAATGAGCCTCCAGAGCGGCGGCCAGGTCTTCGGCACAGTAGGCGTCGGGGACGACGTCGGCGCGAAGGCCGTACCGGTTCAGGGCCTCGGCCGTAGCGCTGCCGATGGCGGCCAGTTTGGCCCGGCCCAGGGCCCGGCTGTCGCGGCCGTGGTGCTGGAGGCGGTGGAAAAAGGCATCGACGCCGTTGGTGCTGGTGAAGATGACCCAGTCATAGCTGGCTAATCGGCCGATGGCTTCGTCCAGGGCCTGATAATCGTCAGTCGGCGGCGTGATGCGGATGGTCGGGACTTCCAGGCAGCGGGCGCCCAGTTCTTCCAGGCGGTGTGTCAAGGCCGGTGCCTGGGCATGGGTCCGGGTGACGGCGATGGTCAGGCCGAAGAGGGGCTTGGTATCGAACCATTGCATGGACGGACGCAGGGCGACGACGTCGCCGACGATGAAGACAGCTGGTGCCTGGAAGTGGCAGGCTGCCGCTTTTTCAGCGATGTCGCCAACCGTGGCTACCAGCGTTTCCTGGTCGGCCTTGGTGCCCCAGCGGACTAGGGCGGCCGGCGTGGAAGCCGGGCGGCCGTAGGTGATGAGCTGTTTGGTAATGGACGGCAGGTTGTGGACGCCCATGAGGAAAATCAGGGTATCTACGGCCGTCGCCAGTTTGTCCCAGTGAATCGATGAATGGCCCTTGGTCGGGTCTTCGTGGCCTGTGACGACGGCAAAGGAAGAGGCCGCCGTCCTATCGGTCACGGGGATGCCGGCATAAGCCGGTGCGCCGATGGCCGATGTGACGCCTGGGATGATTTCAAAGGGCAGGCCGGCGTCGTGAAGGGCCCGGCTTTCTTCACCGCCGCGGCCGAAGACGAAGGGGTCGCCGCCTTTGAGGCGGACGACGGTCTTGCCTTCTTTGGCTTTGGCAATGAGCAGGTCGATGATTTTGTCCTGCGATAACGTATGGTCAGCGGCTTTTTTGCCGACGTAGATTTTTTCAGCACCTGGCGGGGCGAATTCTAAAAGGCGCGGATCGGCCAAGTAGTCGTAGATGACGACGTCGGCCCGGCCCAGGACTTCCTGGCCCCGCAGGGTGAGCAGGCGGTAGTCGCCGGGACCGGCGCCGGTGAGATAAACGATACCGTTCATGGAAAACCTCCTTAGTAAGTCGGCGTAATGCCTAAATCGGTGAGGATGCGGCGGCCGCCGTCATCGAGGAGCGTACAGGCCGCTTCTTTGCCGATGGCAGCGCTGTCGGCGACGGGACCTTGCGTCGTCGTGCGGCAGACCTGGCTGCCGTCTGGGGCGGCGATGATGCTCTGTAAGGTCAGCGTCCCGTTCCGGACCGTGCCGTAGACGCCGACCGGAACCTGGCAGCTGCCGTTGATGGCGGCCAGGAAGGCCCGTTCTGCTGTCGCAGCGGCGGCCGTGTCCTGGTCGTTGAGGAAAGCCAGTGCCTGCCTCAGTGACATATCGTCGGCGCGGGTTTCGATGGCCAGGGCTCCCTGGCCGACGGCAGGAATCATGGTCGTGACCGGCAGGAGCTGGCAGATGCGGTCGGCCCGGCCCAGGCGCTGCAGGCCGGCTTCGGCCAGGATGATGGCGTCGTATTGACCGTCATCGAGCTTTTTCAGGCGCGTATCGACGTTGCCCCGAAGGTCGCTGACGACCAGGTCCGGCCGGGTGTGGAGCAGCTGGGCTCTGCGGCGCAGGCTCGATGTGCCGATGCAGGCGCCGGCCGGCAGGGATTCCAGGGTGGCATACGTATTGGAAACGAAGGCGTCGTGGACGTGGTGGCGGGCCGTGATGGCTGCCAGGCAGAGGCCGTCCGGGACGTCGGCTGGCAGGTCTTTCAGGCTGTGGACGGCCAGGTCGATGGTGCCGTCCAGGAGGCGCCGTTCCAATTCCGTCGTAAACAGCCCCTTGCCGCCGATGCGGGCTAAGGGGACGTCTAGGATTTTATCGCCTTGCGTGACGATATGCTGGAGCTGGACGGACAGCTCCGGGTCGTGGCGGCGCAGGGCGTCGGCGACGTAGTTGGCCTGCCACAGGGCCAGCTGGCTGCGCCGCGTACCGATGGTCAGATTACGTTTCATGGTTTTTCCTTTCCCAGGCGGCCAGCCGATCCCGGAGCAGGGCGCTGGCTGCGTCGATTTCGTTATTGTCTACCAGGGCCATGACGTCGTCCGTCAGGGCCTGGCGCCAGAAGGCCTGGCGGTCCCGGCTGGTCGGAAGGACGGACTGCCCTTGGCGGCGGATAGCTGCTAATTCAGCGAGCCAGCGGCCATAGCGTTCGTCGAAGTGCTGTTCCAGTTGCTTCCGGAGCCAGCGCGACAGCGCCGGTGCCTTGCCGTTGGTGGAAATGGTGAGCTGCAGGTCGCCCTGGCGGACGATGGACGGCAGGGTGAAGTTGCACAAATCCGGGACGTCACAGACGTTGAGCAGTTTCCCCTGGGCTTTGGCAGCAGCTGCGACGGCGTGGCTGACGGCTTCGTTGTCAGTGGCACAGATGATGAGGAAGAAGGTTGACTCATCACCGGCCTGGTATGTCCGCGGCTGCCAGGTCAGGTGGTGGCTTTCGGCCAGTTCCTGCAGCGGCCGGGTCAGGGACGGGGCAATGACCGTCACGGCAGCCCCTTCGGCCAGCAGGCGGCAGACCTTGCGTTCGGCGACGGCGCCGCCGCCGAGGACCAGACAGGACTGGCCGTTGAGATCGAGGTTGATTGGATACATAAGAGGAACTCCCTTTCAAAGTTGTACGCTTCTTATTATACCATTATAACTATAACGGAAAAAAGCTGTAGTAAATACAATATTTTATGAATGAAAAAGGAGCTGTCGCATCGCGACAGCTCCTTTTTAGAAGTCAGCGGCTAGCTGTTAGCCGTTAGCAGATGGCTTTAAATTTAAAGCCGTTGTCTATAAACTGCAAATTCCAAATGGTGACCCCTACACTCAAAAACTGCTTTGCGTGCAATAAAAAGAGCAACCTCTCAGTCAGCTTCGCTGACAGCTCTCCTATGAAGAGAGCCAGTGGGGCACGAGAGCGGGCCGCCCTTTGGGACGGCCCCTACGATTTCTTATCCCTACGAGCCCTTAGCGGATGAAGTTGGTCATGATTTTGGCTTCTGTTGCCGGGGCTTCGATGCCTGCTTTTTTGCCGGCTTCGATGCATTTCAGGATCCAAGCCATGTTGCGGCCGAGGGTACGCATGATCTGCAAGCCTTCTTCGTCTTTCTTGACTTCTTCCGGCGTGTTGCCGTGGACCATGGGCCAGTAGTTGGATGCGACGCTGACCATCTGGTGATAAGCCAGGTATTTATTGAGGACGTCCAGCGTTGCCGTCGTGCCGGCACGGCGGGCCGAAGCGACGGTGGCGCCGACTTTATGGGTCAGGGCAGCGCCGGCTTTGCCAGCCAGTTTATCCATGAAGGAGATGATTTCACCAGACGGCGAAGCCCAGTAGACCGGCGAGCCGATGACCAGGCCGTCAGCAGCCTTCATTTTTTCAGCGACAGCGTCGACGGTAGCATCGTCGGGAACGGCGTGGACGATTTCAGCATCGATACCGTTTTCTTTGAGCGTGTCGGCGACGACGGATAAAGCCGTATACGTGCAGCCCTTTTCACGGCGGCTGCCATTTAATAAGATAACTTTCATGGGAATCCCTCCTGTAAATATCATGATTACATATAGAGATGATAGAAAACTACCATTCTTGCAAAGATACTATAGCACAGAAAGGGCAAAAAAGCAAATATGCAGGCCTCCGTTCGCCGTTCGCCGTTCGCAAAACCAGCGGCTAGCCGCTAACTGCTAACGGCTGGTTTTTCCCCAGACGCATAGGGTACCCTGCTTCTATGATATAAAAATATCAAAATATAAAATTTAAAATGATATTTTTATTGCATTTAGTCAACGGGAATGGTATCATAAAGTCATCGAAAAGATTCCTTACCAAGCTACGTGAAAGGGAGTATGACTCATGAATATTATTACGCCTATGGATTCGGCGAACCAGGAAGTGTGGATCGGCGTCGACGTCGGTACGACCGGGGTCCGGGCCATTGCTTATACGGAAGACGGGACCAACGTCTGCTCGTCGGAAGCCTTTTATCCGCTGTTGACACCTCATCCGGACTGGGCTGAAGAAAGCCCGCTCCAGATCCTCGAAGCCGTCCAGGAAGTCATCAGTAAGACGGCGGCTCAGCTGCGTTATAAGAACAAAGAACTGGCAGGCATCGCCTTGAGTACGGTCATGCACAGTTTTGCCGGCCTCGATGAAGGCAGAGAGCCCCTCATGGACATGCAGACCTGGGCAGACAGCCGCAGTGCGGCCATCGTCCGGGAGATGAAGAAAGACGAAGCCTTGTGCCGCTCCTTCTATGGACGGACGGGCTGCCCCATCCACGCCTGCTATCCCCTGGCCAAGATCATCTGGCTGCGCCAGAATCAGCCGGAACTCTTCCGCCAGATGCGCTATGTAGGCTCGCTGAAGGATTATTTATTCTATCATTTGACTGGCCAATGGGTCATCGATAAGTCTGCTGCCAGCACGAGCGGCATGTACAACGAACAGACTCTGGATTGGGACGATGAAATCCTGGCCTATGCCGGTATCACCAAGGACCAGCTGCCGCCTGTCGTATCGACGACGTACAGCCAGGGGCTCTGTGAAGAAGCGGCCAAAGCCCTGCGCCTGCCTGTTGGCCTTCCCGTCGTCATCGGCGCTACTGACGGCGTCCTGGTCAATGTCGGCATCGGAGCCGTCGAACCGGGCCAGCTCAGCGGGACCATCGGGACCAGCGGCGCCCTGCGCATGCTGACCCGCCAGCCTAAGACAGACCCGCAGATGCGCACGTGGTGCTATAACCTGACCGACGACATGTGGGTCGCCGGCGGGGCCATCAACAACGGCGGCATGATTCTGCGCTGGGTCCGCGACAAGATCTGCCATTACGGCGGCAGTGCCCTGGAAACGCTGGACATCGACCCTTATGACCTGATGACCATGAAGGCAGAACACGTCGATGCCGGCGCCGACGGCCTCATCTGCCTGCCGTATTTCACGGGTGAACGGGCGCCGTACTGGAATTCGGAACTGCGGGGCATGTTCTTCGGCTTTTCTCTAAATCACAGCCGGTCCCACATGATCCGCGCCGTCATGGAAGGCATCTGTTACAGCCTGAACAGCGTCATGGCAGCCCTCAAGGAATTCGGCGACGTCAAGGACATCCGCGTCAGCGGCAGTTTCACCAAGTCGAAACTGTGGCTCCAGATTTTATCAGACGTCCTCAACCAGCCCATTACCCTGCCGGACAACAGCGAAGGCGCTGCCTTCGGGGCGGCTGTGCTGGGCTTCATTTCCAGCGGCAGGTTGAAGAGCATCGCCGATACGGCCGACCTGGTCCACGCCAAGAAGGTGTATACGCCTATGGAAGAAAACGTTGCCGTCTATCAGCAGCTCTATGACATCTTCGTCCGGCTCTATCATAACTTGCAGCGCGAATTTGCCGACATCACGGCATATCAGCAGAAATTATAATTTCCAGTGAAAAGGAGCGATTGCTATGGCACTTCACGATATTGGCGTCGTCGGCATGGCCGTCATGGGCAGTAACCTGGCCCTGAATATGGCCGACCACGGCTATGACGTTTCGGTTTACAACTATACGCCGGACTTGACGGAACAGTTCCTCCAAGAACGGCCTCATGAAAAGATTACGGGCTACTTCGAGCTGAAAGATTTCCTGGCTTCCCTGAAGCGGCCGCGCAAGATTATGCTCATGATCATGGCCGGCGCTCCCGTGGACAGCATGCTCGACCAGCTGCTGCCTCTCCTCGATACGGGGGACATCATCATCGACGGCGGCAATTCCTATTTCGGCGATACGCGCCGCCGCTACGACCGTTGCAGGGAAGACGGCATCCACTTCTACGGCATGGGGATTTCCGGTGGGGAAACGGGGGCCCGCCGCGGCCCGGCCATCATGCCTGGCGGCAATAAGGAAACGTACCCGGAAATCCAGCCCATTTACGAAGCCATTGCCGCTAAAGCCGCTGACGGCAAGCCGTGCTGCACGTATATCGGCGAAGACGGTGCCGGCCACTATGTCAAGATGGTCCACAACGGCATCGAATACGCCGACATGCAGCTCATTGCCGAAGCCTATTTGCTGCTCAAATACGTCGGCGGTTACGACAACGCCGCTATTTCCAAGATTTTCCATGAATGGAACCAGGGCGAGTTGAAAAGCTTCCTCATCGGCATCGCTGCAGACATCTTCGCTGAAGACGACGAAGCCGGCGGACAGGTCCTGGATAAGATCGTCGACGCTGCCGGTCAGAAGGGGACAGGCCGCTGGACGAGTATCGAGTCAATGAAACAAGGCGTCGATATTTCCATGATCACCGCAGCCTGCAATGCCCGCGTCATGTCCAATGCACTGGGCCGTGCGAAAGCCAGGACCTGCATCGAAATGCCTGCCTTGTCCCATCAGCACGGTGATGACTTCGTCGAAGCCGTCCGCCAGAGCCTCTATGCGGCGAAAATCGTCGCTTATGCCCAGGGCTTTTCCCTCTACAAGAGCGCGTCGGAAACGTATGACTGGCACCTCGATTACGGCGCTATCGCTTCTATTTTCCGGGCTGGCTGCATCATCCAGGCCGAATTCCTGACCAAGATTACCGAAGCCTATGACAAGAATCCGGACCTGGACAATCTCTTGTTCGATGACTTCTTCCTGGCAAAGATTAACGCCAATCAGGGCGCCCTGCGGCAGATCATCGGCCTGGCCATCGCCAACGGCCTGCCTATCCCGGCTTTTTCGGCAGCCCTGCAATACCTCGATGCCTACAGCAGTCCCCAGGTCGGGGCCAACCTCATCCAGGCCCTGCGCGACTACTTCGGCGCCCATACGTTCCAGCGCGTCGATAAAGAAGGCACTTTCCATCATCATTGGCACGAGCACTATACCAAATAAAGGAGGCTTCTCATTATGCCACTCGTCATCCTAGCCATTGGCATTCTTGTCTTATTTTTCCTCATCGTCAAAGTAAAACTCAATAGTTTCCTGGCTTTGCTCCTCGTCGCCGGCGCCGTCGGCCTGGCTGAAGGCATGCCTATCGACAAGCTCATCCCGACCATTGAAAAGGGGCTGGGCGGTACCCTAGGCGGCCTGGCCATCGTCGTTTCTTTCGGCGCCATGCTGGGCAAGCTCATGGCTGAAAGCGGCGGCGCTCAGCGCATCGCCACGACGCTGATCAACGTCTTCGGCCGGGAAAACGTCAAATGGGCCGTCTGCCTGACAGGCTTCATCGTCGGTATCGCCTTGTTCTATGAAATCGGCTTTGTCCTGCTCATTCCTTTAGTCTTCACCATTGCCGCAGAAGCCAAGATTCCTCTGCTGGAAGTCGGTATCCCTATGGCTGCGGCCTTGTCGGTCACCCACGGCTTCCTGCCGCCTCATCCGGGCCCGACAGCTATTTCCATCATCTATAATGCCGATATCGGCACGACCCTGGTCTATGGCGCTATCATCGCCATCCCGACGGCCATCGTCGCCGGTCCGCTGTACTGCACGCTGACGCGCGACATCAATCCGGAAATCCCCAAGGGCATGTACAACCCGAAAATCTTTAAAGACGACGAAATGCCCGGCTTCGGCATCTCCGTCTTCACGGCGCTGGTCCCGGTCATCCTCATGGCTGCTTCGGCGATTGCCAAATTGACTATGGGTGCCGATGTCCCGGCCCGTCACGTCCTGACCTTCTTCGGCCAGCCGGACATCGCCCTGACCATTTCTGTCGCCATCGCTATCTATACGTTCGGCCTGGGACGGGGTAAATCCATGGAAGACGTCATGAAGACGGTCCAGGATGCCGTCCTGACCATTGCTATGATCTTGCTCATCGTCGGCGGTGGCGGTGCCTTGAAACAGGTCCTCATCGACAGCGGTGTCGGCACGTATATCGGCAACCTCGTCGCCGGTTCTGATTTATCGCCGCTGCTCCTGGCCTGGCTGGTCGCTGCCGTCATCCGCACGGCCTGCGGTTCGGCTACGGTTGCAGCCCTGACAGCCGGCGGTATCGCAGCGCCTATCTGCGCCGTCACCGGTGCCAATCCGGAACTGATGGTCCTGGCAACCGGCGCCGGTTCGCTCATCTTCAGCCCGCCGAATGACCCCGGTTTCTGGCTCTTCAAGGAATTCTTCGGCCTGACAGTCAAACAGACGGTCCGCACGTGGTGCGCTTTGGAAACGATCATCGCCGTCATGGGCCTGGCCGGTGTCCTTGTATTGAACATCTTTGTAGGCTAAAATAAAAGTAAATACAGAAGTGGGAGGGAAGACAATGGAAGAAACGAAACTCCAGTTATTTCCTGTCCTGCGCAGTGCATACGGCGGTCTGACCAAGTCAGAGCGCCGTATTGCCGATTATATCGTCGATCATACGGACGAGGTCATGGAACAGACCGTTTCGGACCTGGCCGTTCATGCGCAGAGTTCGGAAATCACTATTTCCCGGTTTTGCAAGAAATTGGGATGCAGCGGCCTGAAGGAATTGAAGCTCATGCTGGCTGCGGAATTATCGGCGGCGCCGCAGAAGGCCTTCCACGACATCCAGACCGGCGATAGCGGACGGGACGTAGCGGCCAAGGTCTTTGCCAATATTGCCGAAGGATTGCAGGATACGCTGAGCCTCCTCGATTATGGCGCTCTCGATGCGGCGGCCCGGCTGCTCTTGAAAGCCCGGCGCATCTACGTCTTTGGCTTTGGCAACTCGGCGACGGTCTGCATGGATATGGCCACGCGTTTCCTGCGCCTGGGACTGGCTATCCGGGAGTATGCCGACTCCCATATGCAGGTCACGGCGGCGGCCCTGATGACGGCCGACGATGTGGTCATCGCCGTATCCCATAGCGGGGCGTCGAAGGAACTATTGCAATCGGTCCAGGCCGCCAGGGAGAACGGGGCCAAAGTCATCGTCATCACCAGCCATGGCCAGTCGCCTTTGGCTGCGTTAGCCGATATCTGCCTGTGCGGCATGGGGCGCGAAGTCCAGTACACGTCAGAAGCCGGGGCGTCGCGCCTGATCCACATGGCCATCGGCGATGTCCTCTATACGCGCGTGGCCATGCAGGAAAAGGCGGTCTTTCAGGACAATATGGAAAAGATGCGCCGCGAAATCGTCAAAAAGCGGCAGCACTGATTTTGGCTACGAAAATCGGCCGTTCTGTGGTACAATAAAACTGTTCTTATTGCAAACAGAGGAAGGATGATTAGCAGGTGAAGAAATTCTTGGAAATGGCGACTATCGTCGAGAATGAAGCCATTATTCCTGAAGTATGGAAAATGGTATTCCATGCACCGCAGATTGCCCGGGAAGCGCAGCCCGGCCAGTTTGTCAATGTCCATCACGATGGGGGACAGACCTTTTTGCGCCGGCCTTTTGGCATCGTCGATGCCGATGCCGAAACGGGTCATGTCACCATCATTTACCGCCTGGTCGGCAAGGGCACAGAAGAAATGAAGGGCCTGCGCAGCGGTGACGCATTGAGCGTCGAAGGGCCCCTGGGCGAAGGCGTCTTTACGACAACGCCGGGCCAGGTCCTGCTGGCCGGCGGCGGTGTCGGCCTGGCTCCGCTCATCTTTTTGGCCAAGCGCCTGGACCATCCCATCGTGCTCGTTGCCGGCAAGACGGCGGCTGAAACGTTCTGGACCAAGTTCTTTGAACCCTATGCCGGCCAGATTTACGTGACCACTGACGACGGCTCCCTGGGTATCAAGGGCTTTGCCGTCGATGCCCTGCCGCAGATCTTTGCAGAACACGCCATCGACCGCGTATCGGTCTGCGGGCCGACGGTCATGATGAAGACCATCGCCCAGGCGTCGGCCAAAGCCGGCGTCGCCTGTGAAGTGTCCATGGAAAAGCGGATGGCCTGCGGTATCGGCGTCTGCCTGGGCTGCACCTTTGAAAGCCAGCTCGACGGCAAACGCTATAAAGTCTGTGCCGACGGCCCCGTATTTGACGCGAAGGAGGTCTTTGCATGATCAGCGAACGCATTGCCGTCCAGTTTGCCGGTATTTCCATGAAGACACCGGTCATGGGAGCATCGGGGACCTTTGGATTTGGCGTAGAATACAGTGATTTTCTCGACCTCGATCACGTCGGGGCCATTATTTCCAAGGGCATCACGCCGCTGCCGCGGCCGGGCAATCCCGGCGTCCGCGTGGCCGAAACGCCGGCAGGGATGCTCAACTGCATCGGCCTGGAAAATCCCGGCGTCGAAGTCTTCAAGCGGGATATCCTGCCCAAGGTCCAGCAGGCCTGCCAGACGCCGCTCATCGTCAATATATCGGCCGGGACTGCCGAAGAATACGGCGAATTGGCAGCTCAGCTCGACGTCGACGGCGTGGCTGCCCTGGAAGTCAATATTTCCTGTCCTAACGTCAAAGAAGGGGGCATCGTCTTCGGGACCCAGCCGGAAGCGGCTGCGGCTGTGACGCGCAGTGTCAAGGACCATACCTGGAAACCGGTCATCGTCAAACTGTCGCCAAACGTCACGGACATTACGGTCATGGCTAAAGCTGTCGAAGCGGCCGGTGCCGATGCCGTATCGCTCATCAATACCCTGACGGGCATGGCCATCGACATCAAGACCCGCCGCCCCTTGCTGGGCAATATCACCGGCGGCCTGTCCGGCCCGGCTGTCAAGCCCGTCGCCCTGCGCATGGTATGGCAGACGGCTCAGGCCGTATCCATCCCCATCCTCGGCCTGGGCGGCATATCGACCTGGCAGGATGCCGTCGAATTCATGCTGGCCGGTGCCAGTGCCGTCGCCGTCGGCGCCCATAACTTCGTCGACCCCAGAGCCGTCGAAACCATCGCCGAAGGCCTGGACCAGTATTGCCGAGAAGAAGGCATCGAACATATACAGGATATTGTAGGGGCATTGGAGATTCGTGGCTAGTGGCTAGGGATTAGCAGTCAGCGGTCAGCCGTCAGCAGTTAGCCGCGGTCCCATGGACCGCTTTGTAGGGGCCGTCCCAAAGAGCGGCCCGTTGTGGGAATCCCATTCACGAGCTGCCCTGGATATACGCCAAGACATTTATATACCCATTTGCGTGGACGGGCGCCCCACGGAGA